>CAZXHQ010000206.1:0-6619 GCA_964640145.1 uncultured Rhodothermales bacterium
CCGAGGCCTCATAGCCGGCTTTGGCCGCGTATTCCACGCCCAGATTATCGGATTCGCGCTCGTCATCCCGGCTGTAGCTCAAGAAGAGCAGCTGCGCGGCCGTGCTTCCGATGTTCAGGAGGTCCTGGGCGGGAAGACCCAGCAGCTCCTGCCCTGCGATGGCCCCGCCGATCAGCGCAAGCTGACCGAGCTGCTGTTCGAGGGCCCGCTGGGAAGCATGCCGGGCCGCAACGTGCCCGATTTCGTGGCCCAGAACCAGGGCGAGCTGGGCCTCATTGTTCATGTGGGCGAGCAAACCCCTGGTGACGTAGATGTAGCCGCCCGGGAGCGCAAAGGCGTTTACGACGGGGCTGTCGAGTACTCGGAATTGGAACGGAGTCTCGCGGAAGATCTCCGGCGTGCCCTCGTTCCGCATATCGCTGTGGGCGAGCACGTCCTGCCCGACCTCGTCGACGTAGCGGGAGAGCTCTTCATCCTCATAGAGGCCGAAAGCAGTCTGTATCTGCTCGTCGGCCTCCCGGCCCAGCTGCTTCTCCTGCTCCCACGTATATGCATAGGCTCGCTTCTTGCCGGACACCGGACTCCTGGAGAGGGTACAACCCGCAACAGCCAGTGCCAGCCCCACGAGGGCAGCATATCGAAGCAGATGTTTCACGTGAAACAATCCTCTCCGGGTAACAATGTCCATGGACTCGTTCCTCGATTCCCGTGGTGGGCTCGCCGCGTCTTTCCTGGCGCGCCTTCTTTTATACTTTTATACATAGCGCGCGCCCGTAGGACGGGATCCCTTTTGCCGGTCTATTGCACAGCGTTATAACAAGTGGTACGAACGCGTCGGGGCCGCGACCGGATCGTCACTCTTCCAATTCCAATGCCCGGACCGGTGAGACCAGCCCGTCCTCGACGAGGAGGGCACGATTCTCGGCACGGTCGAAGGCAACGAACTCGGCGAACGGCCGTCGATCCGTGGCCGTAATGATGGTTTGTCCGATGCGGGCAGACTGCAAGAGCTCGAGGAATGCTTTGGACCGGCGCCGATCCAGGTGATCGAATACGTCGTCGAGCAGAAGGAGGGGGGCTTCGCCGGTGCGGTCCTGCAGGTAGAAATATTTAGCGAGCTTCATCGCCATTCCAAATGTACGATGCTGGCCTTGCGATGCGTAGCGTCGTACGAGCATGCCGTTCAGCCGAAACACCAGTTCATCTCGATGCGGTCCGATAAGCGTGAGCTCCCGGCGGCGTTCGTGATGGACGCTCTCGATAAGTTTCTCGCGGTACACCGACGCGACGTCCGACAGGGACATCCCGGACTCTACCGAGGCAATCGACTGATACTTAATCGTCGGCTTCTCGGCGACCGATTCGATCGCCTCGTAGGCCTGATCGAGAAATCCTTTGAATTCCTCCACGAAGTGCGCCCTGGCGTGGATGATACGGCTCCCCAGCTCGATGAGCTGCTGATCCCAGGAGGCCAGCACCTCGGATGCGTTCACGTTTCGCTGCTCCTTGAGCTTCGTCAAGAGACGGTTGCGCTGCCGCAGCACCCGGCGAAACTTGATAAGGACGTCCAGATACAGCGGACCGGCCTGACTGAGAAGATTGTCCAGGAAGCGCCGGCGCTGATCCGGCCCACCGGAGGTCAGGGCGTGATCCTGAGGCGAGTATACCACCACAGGCAGCCGGCCGACGATGTCGGCCAGGCGGTCGAGCGGCGCCCCATTTACGAACATTCGTTTGCCCTCGCCGGGCACGTATACCATTCGCACGCTCTGATCGCGACGGTCGGGCCGCGTGAACACGCCCTCGACCTCCGCGTGCCCCGCTCCTTTTCGCACGATATACCGGTCGCTCGTCGTGACGAAGCCCTTCGAAAGGCAGACATAGTGTATCGCCTCCAGAACGTTCGTCTTACCGGCTCCGTTGGGACCGTAGAGAAGATTGACAGACGGCGCGAACGCGCACTCCGTCCGCTCGTGGACACGAAACGTCGTGAGCCGGAGGAAGCGGAGTCGCATGGCGGGCTTTCTGCTGTGGATTGCTGCGATGCAGGATCGGCCTTCGTGTACGTCCGTTTTAAGGGTTTCGTTCGGATCACCTCCGCCGTTGCGGACGGCGAGAACGGCGCAGGTCGCCGCGTGTACGAACTACGGGCTCCGCACGCCCCTGGCCGTCAAATCATCGCAGACAACGACTTCCCGCCCATATGCCCCAGCATAAACCGTCCGCACTCTTCACCGAGATCGAGAACCTGGCGACCGAGCAGCGGAATCCGCTTTCCCGGGAGATCGACGTGGCCTCCGTTCGCGAGATCCTCGAAATCATCAACACGGAAGACCACAAGGTGCCGATCGCTGTTCGGCAGGAAATGCCCTATATCGAGCAGGCCGTGGAGATCATCGTCGCGGCCTTCAGGCAGGGCGGACGGCTCTTCTACGTGGGCGCCGGCACGAGCGGCCGTCTGGGCATCGTGGACGCATCCGAGTGCCCGCCAACGTTCGGAACCGATCCCGACATGGTGCAGGGTCTCATCGCCGGAGGCCGCGAGGCCGTCTTTCGCTCGCAGGAAGGCGCCGAAGACCACGAATCAAACGGCGTCGAGCACGCCAGGGCAGCCGGCATTCGGCCGCCCGACGTCGTCTGCGGCATCGCGGCGAGCAGGCGCACGCCCTATGTGGTGGGCGCCATCAAGCATGCGAGAGAGATCGGCTGCAAGACGCTCTACGTGACGTGCAATCCCCGCTCGGAATTCGACCTGGCCGTGGACGTCGCCATCTGCCCGGTAGTCGGACCGGAGGTCGTCATGGGGTCGACGCGCATGAAATCCGGCACGGCGCAGAAGCTCGTACTGAACATGCTTACGACGGCCTCCATGATACGCCTCGGCAAGGTCTACGAGAACATGATGGTAGACCTGCAGATGTCGAACGCCAAACTCGTGGAGCGGTCCAAGAGGACCGTGATGACCGTCACAGGGCTTTCCTATGCCGAGGCCGCGGATCTTCTCGCCCGGGCGGGCGGACACGTCAAGACGGCGCTGGTTATGGAACTCGCGCAGGTAAGCGCGGCGGAGGCCGCCGCACGTCTCGAAGCCGCAGACGGCTTCGTGCGCCGAGCCATCGAGCAAGCCGGCCCGTGATCGTTTCACGTGAAACATTCTGCCGAAGCCCCGCCTGAGCACGGCTCTCCTCTTTAATTTACAAGGGTTTACATGCCGTTTGCGGCGTTCACGGTCTCTTTGCGAATCTTCCTCTGAGGCGGAACGTTTTCCTAACGATTGCAGCCGTGCCTCTGCGGGGTTACGGCTTTCCGCACGTGTGTCTGCTCGACTAGACCCTTCTTAGTGGCTCTCTCATCGATTTATCAGCGGCTCGCGTCGACGGATGCGTTCCGGCGCGTCTCAGAATGGTGTCGGGCGCTCGATTCGCGCCTCCCGAGCTCGCTTCGGGTGAAGGGGCTTTCGGGCTCGACCTCCTCCTTTCTGGTGCGTTTTCTCGACGACGTCGCCGGGGTACCCTGCGTCCTGGTGGCGCCCGACGAAGAGACGGCCGCCTACGTTTACGGGGACGTCACGCAGCTTCTCTCGAACGAGGAGCGGTCGCTGCGTCTCCCGGCGACGGGGCACAAGCCGTACGACGAGGAACAGATGGACGATCCCGGTCCGCTTATCGAGCGGACCGACGTCCTCCAGCAGATCGCCGACGGCTTCGACGGATTGATCGTGACCAGCATCGACGCCCTCTTCGAAATGGTGCCCCCGGCCGAGACGATCCGGCGCGAGACGATCCCCATCAGCACCGGCACGGTCATCGATCCGACGGACCTGACCGCCCGCCTGATCGAACTCGGTTTTGAACGGGTCGAATTCGTCGAGCAGCCCGGAGAGGTGGCGCTGCGGGGGGGTATCCTGGACGTCTATCCATTCGCCGGCGAGTACCCCGTCCGCGCCGAGTTCTTCGGCGACGAGATCGATTCGATCCGCGAATTCGATCCGGGTTCGCAGCGTTCGGTGAGTCGATTGACGGGCGCCCGTCTCGTCCCGAACCTCGAGCGACGCCAGGGCACAAACGGCACGTTTACGTCGATTTTCGACCATCTCCCGGATCAGACGCTGATCGTTACGCTCGAAGAGGAGCAGCTTATCGAGAAGGTGGCCGATCTCTTCAGGCAGGTAGAGACCGCCTATGAAGACGCGAAAGCGCGCGCCGCGGAGCCGCGGCCGCCAGAGCCGTCGGCCCGCTATCTTCCCGCAGACCGCTTCGAACGGTCCCTCATCGGCCATCACCGGGTCCTGCTCGGCACGTTCGTGGGGTCCGCCGCCGCCGACGAACTCTCCTTCGACGCGCGACCGCAGCCGGATTTCAACGGCAACATCGGTCTGCTGCGCAAACAGATCCTGGCCAACGCGGACCAGGCCGTCGACACCTTCATACTCTGCGACAGCCGAGGGCAGGAACAGCGCCTCTTCGAACTCCTTGAGGAGGAGGCCGAACAACAGAAAGTGCGCTTCTCCGTCGAATCCCTGCACGAAGGATTTGAGGTCCCGTCCCTGGGCCTGGCCGTCTACACCGACCATCAGATCTTCAACCGGTATCACCGTCCGTCGACGCGGGGGCGCAAGCGACGCTACGGCGGCCTCAGCATGCGGGAGATTCAGAACCTTTCGCTGGGCGACTTCGTCGTGCACGTCGATTACGGCATTGGAACCTTCGCAGGTCTCCGCCGCATCACCGTCCGGGGCAAGCAGCAGGAAGCCGTGAAGGTCCTTTTCCGCGACGACGACGTCCTGTACGTCAACGTAAACGCGCTCTATAAACTCCATAAATACAGCGGCAAGGAGGGACATAAGCCGCGCCTGACAAAGCTCGGATCCGGGCAATGGGAGCGGACGAAGGCGCGGACCAAAAGCAAGGTCAAGGACATCGCTCGCGACCTCATCAAGCTGTATGCGAAGCGGAAAGCCTCCCAGGGCATTGCCTTTTCGTCGGACACCTTATGGCAGCGGGAGATGGAGGCGTCGTTTCGCTACGAAGACACGCCCGACCAGGCCGTGGCAGCGGCCGCCGTCAAGCAGGACATGCAGGAACCCGTACCCATGGACCGCCTCGTCTGCGGCGATGTGGGGTTCGGAAAGACCGAAGTCGCCGTCCGCGCCGCCTTCAAGGCCGTGCAGGACGGAAAGCAGGTGGCCATGCTCGTGCCGACCACCATTCTCGCCGCCCAGCATTACGAGAGCTTCCGGCAGCGCCTCGAACCCTATCCGGTCAAGGTCGAAATGCTTTCCCGCTTCCGCAGCACGGCCGAGCAGAAGGAGATCGTCCGGCAGATCGAGACGGGGACCGTCGACGTGATCATCGGCACGCACCGCATCACCTCCGGCGACATGAAGTTCAAGGATCTCGGCCTGCTGATCATCGACGAGGAGCAGCGCTTCGGCGTTGCCGTCAAGGAGCGCCTCCGGAAAATGCGCGCCGAAGTCGATACGCTCACCCTGACGGCGACCCCCATACCCCGCACGCTTCAATTTTCCCTCCTCGGCGCGCGCGACCTCTCCATCATCGCCACCCCGCCGCCCAACCGGCAGCCCATAGCCACAGAGATCCACACGTTCGACAAAGATCTGATCCGCGACGCCATTCTCTACGAAGTAAGTCGTGGGGGCCAGGTATTCTTCATCCACAACCGCGTCCAGTCCATCGACGAGATGGCCCAGACGCTCCGGCTCATCCTGCCGGACATACGGATCCGCACGGCGCACGGACAGATGAAGGCGAGCCAGCTCGAAGGCGTTATGGTGGACTTCGTCGAAGGGCGCTTCGACGTGCTCGTGAGCACGAACATCATCGAAAACGGACTCGACATCCCAAACGCCAACACGATCATCATGAACCGCGCCGACCGGTTCGGCCTCGCCGAGCTGCACCAGCTGCGCGGGCGGGTCGGACGGTCGGATCGGAAGGCCTACTGCTATCTGCTGGTCCCTTCCATCCATGGGCTCACTCGAGAAGCGCGCCAGCGGCTGCAGGCCGTCGAAGAGTTCAGCGACCTGGGCAGCGGCTTCAATCTCGCCATGCGGGACATGGACATCCGCGGCGCCGGCAACCTGCTCGGGGGCGAGCAGAGCGGCTTCATCCAGGACGTGGGGTTCGAAACCTACCACAAGATCCTCGACGAGGCCGTCCTGGAGCTTCGCGAGCAGGAATTTCGGGACGTCTTCGACGAGGAGCACGTCCCGCGGGCCCAGGAAACGTCCGTGGACGTCGAGGAAGACGCCTTCATTCCCGAGAGCTACGTCTCCAACCACGTGGAGCGTCTGAACATCTACCGGCGCATCAGCGAAGCCGAAGGCGAAGAAGCGATCGCCACCGTCCGGTCGGAGCTCAAGGACCGCTTCGGCGACCTCCCGGTCGAGGTCGACAACCTCCTCACGGCCGCCGAGATGAAGGCGCTCGGAAACGCACTCCGCCTGCCGAAAGTCCTCTTTAAGAACGAGCGGCTCTTCCTCTACACGCCGTCCCAGGAGGCCGATCCGTATTTCTACGAACAGATCTTCTACGACTTCCTCGAGCTGCTCAGCAAGCTGGACCGGCGTTACGTATTGAAGGATAAGAGCGGTAAGAAG
>CAZXHQ010000207.1:0-6605 GCA_964640145.1 uncultured Rhodothermales bacterium
ACGTTCGATTGTGAATAAAAGTAACCGTGATGTGACGAGCTCCGGCCATTGAAAACCGGCTTCCGCAGACGGAGTTGTAAATGACATGGACACGTGCAGGAACGCAGGCAGTAGTAAAAAGAATCCGACATGAAGGACCCGCAGACGGAGGCCTCACCCGGGGAGCATATCGATCCCACTTTTTTCACCCTGGACAAACGCGCCTCGACACCCGGTTCAACGCTCACCAAGATTCTATTAGTCCAGTTCCGCAACGGCGAAGCAGTGGATAAGCATCCGGAGCTCGCCGAACTTCTCGATGAAGGGTGGACGATTCGCAGCGCCGTGCCGCGCATCGTCGAATCTGAAGGTACGAAGCTGCTCGTCGTCCTGGCGCGGCCGCATTCGGGCTCGCGTACGAAAACGATTCGTGCAAAGAACTGGCCGTCGTCGCCTCAGTTTGCCGGTTGACGGCCGGTGAGGAAGGGATTGGATGCAAGCTCGGCCCCGATGGTGGTATCCCGGCCGTGGCCTGGGTGTACCCGTACGTCTTCGCCGAGCGGGACCAGCTTCTGAAAGATGGACCGCATCAGCTCAGGAAGAGATCCGCGCCAGAGATCGGTTCGTCCGATCGACCCCTGAAACAGCACGTCGCCCGACAGAACGGCCTTCGACGACTCGTCGAAGAAGCTGATCGACCCCGGTGAATGTCCGGGCGTGTGAAGCACCTGCAGCGTGACCCGGCCGAACGACACCGCATCTCCCTCCTCCAGAAACGCCTCTGGCTCCGGCGGCGCATCGATCGAGACGCCGAACATCCGGGCCTGTTCGTTCGCTTCGCCGAGCAGCTTCCGGTCTTCCGTGTGCATCTCGAATCCCATCCCGTAGCGGCTCGCGAAGTGGGCGCATCCAAAGATGTGATCCAGATGCGCATGGGTGAGGAGCAGGTGGCGTATCGTCAGGCCGTGCGCCTCGACGAACCGCTCGACGATGGCCATCTCCTCCTTCGTAGAGCAGCTCGGATCCACGAGGACGGCCTCTCCAGCATCGTGGCAGACGAAGCAGTTCGTCTGAAAGGGATTGCAGGTAAATCGCTGTATCTGCATGAAGCTCGTTCGGACTGGCTGCGGATGGTCGTGGCTCTCGTCGGCACGAACCGAACATGCCGCGTGCATGGTCGTTAACGGCCCGTGATGCCCCCATCCGGGCCGGTGCCCTCGAGAAAACGCGCGAGAACGTCTGCGGCTCCCTGCCATGAAACGGCTGCACGGAATGACATTGCGGATGCTGCCCGGTCCCATCCTGGGCTGGCTCGCCACGCTGATGTTCCTGCTGCTCATGCAGTTTCTCATCAAGTACCTGCCGGACCTCGCCGGCAAGGACCTCCCGTTCTCCGTCATCGCCGAGCTGATCGTCTACAACCTCGCCTACATGATGGTTCTGGCGGTCCCGATGTCGGTCCTCATCGGCACGATGATGATCTTCGGGCGTCTCGGCGAGTCGCGCGCCTACGTGGTGGTCAAATCGTCGGGGATTTCGCCCATCCAGCTCATCTGGCCGACCCTTATTCTGGGGCTCGCCCTGACCGCCGGCATGACGTATTTCAACAACCTCGTGCTGCCGGAAGCCAACTTCCAGGCCCGGAATCTCTGGATCGACATCCGCCAAAAACGGCCGGGCTTCGAGCTCCAGGAAGGTCGATTCTACGAGGGTCTCAATCAGTACAGCATACTGGTGCAGCATATCTCCAGCGGCACGGCTCGACTCGAAGACGTGCTCGTCTACGATTATACGGACGAGAACCGGTTCCAGACCGTGATCAAAGCGCGGGAGGGTCGAGTACGCGCCCTCGAAAACCGTCCGGAGCTGCTGCTGACGCTCTTCGACGGCGAAGTTCACCGGAAGCGAAACGGCCGATCAGCTGCCGTCGCAGAACGGTTCGAACGCCTCTCCTTCGACCGCCACGAGATCCGGCTCGACATGTCGGATTTCGCCTTCGAACGAGACTCGCAGGAAGGCTACCGGTCGGACCGGACCATGCGCACCATCGACATGAAACATCTGGTCGATTCGCTTCAACGCAGCGTGGATGCATCGCATCGGCGGCTGTCGCTTGAGAGCGAACGGCTCTTCGAGGGTCCGCAGCTCGATCTTGCGGCCAGGCCGGATTCCTTTCACGCGACGGCGCCCGAGCGCGTCGCATTCGCCGGCCTGGATTCATCCGCCGTCCACCGCATCTACCAGGCGGCCCTCGGCCGCGCCCGTGCCGCGCGTACCATGGTCGACGAGACGCGCCGCACCATCCAGTGGGAAGCGCAGCGGGCCGACCGGTTTCGCGTGGAGATCCACAAGAAATACTCCATCGCGCTGGCCTGTCTCATCTTCGTGCTCATCGGCGCCCCCCTTGGGCTGAGCATTCGGCGAGGCGGCCTGGGCACGGCCGGCGTCCTCGCCACCGGCATCTTTCTGTTCTACTGGGTCACGCTCGTCCAGGGAGAGAAGCTGGCCGACCGCGGCTTTATCACTCCGTGGATAGGAATGTGGACCGCGAACATCGTGATGGCGGCGCTGGGTCTCTTCTTGATGGTCTACGTTACGAAAGACCTCAAGGCCACACCCCCGCTGCGGAGGCGCCTTTTCAAGCAGGTTAGACGGTTGGTAGGTGGCCATTGACATGCTGTACCTGGTCCCCACGCCGATCGGTAACCTGGAGGACATCACGCTCCGCGCGCTCCGCGTACTCGAGGAGGTCGATCTGATCGCCTGCGAGGACACCCGTACCTCCGGCATCCTCCTGTCCCATTACGACATCGGCACGCCAAAGACGAGCTACCACGAACACAACGAGTCCAGGAAAGCCCCGCAGCTCATCAAGCAGATGCAAGCCGGCCGGCACGTGGCGCTGATCAGCGACGCCGGTTCGCCGGGCATCTCGGATCCGGCGTTCTACCTCGTCCGAGAGTGCATGCGGCACGACCTACCCGTGGAGGCGCTTCCCGGCCCGACGGCTCTCATTCCGGCGTTGACGCTCTCCGCGCTGCCGGTCGATCGCTTCGTCTTCGAGGGATTCCTTCCCGTAAAGAAAGGGCGCGCCTCTCGGCTGGAGGAGCTCCGCAGCGAGCCGCGGACGATGATCTTCTACGAATCGCCCTACCGCGTGGTCAAGACGCTGGGCGCGTTGGCAGAGGTCTTCGGAGACGAACGGCCCGCCGCTGCGGCCAGGGAACTGACCAAGAAGTTCGAGGAAGTGCGCCGCGGCACGCTCGTCGAGCTGGAGGCCTACTTTTCCGGCCAGACGAAAGTGCGGGGCGAGTTCGTCCTCGTCGTGGCCGGCGCGGGCGTCCGCACCGACATCTGGAACACGTGAGCGTCACCGATATGTGGATATGTGGGCGTCACCGGGATCCGGAATACGTGGGCGTTCGGGCGGTCCGAATCGATGAAACGCCGTCGTACCCCCGGCGTTACTGCTTTCCGGTCACCTCTTGCAAGCTGATGGATCCATGAATTGGAATCTCACCGATAAAATCGTGGCGGGGCTCGTCTTTCTGTACGGGCTCGTGCTCTACGCTCTCACGGTGGCGCCGACCGCGTCGTTTTGGGACGCCGGGGAATTCATCGCAATCTCCCACGGTCTCCAGGTCTCCCATCCGCCGGGTGCGCCTTTCTATATGCTCGTGGGACGCCTTTTCTCGATGTTCGTGCCGGCGAGCTACGCCGCCTTTGCCGTCAACATGGTCTCCGTGCTTGCGAGCGCAGTTACGATCCTGCTGACGCATCTGATCATCGTTCGCCTCGTCCGCGAATGGCAGGGGCCGGCCGAAACGCGGACCACGTCGGGACGCATCAGCGCGCTGGCCGGAGGGGTGATCGGGACGGCGACCTTTGCGGCGACGGATTCCTTCTGGTTCAATGCCGTCGAGGCCGAAGTGTACGCTCTTTCGATGTGCTTTACGGCGCTAGCGGTCTGGCTGGTCATAAAATGGAGCGAACAGGCGCGCGCCGAGGAGGCCCTGCTCAGGGGCGGACAGCATCCGTTCGGCCTCCGAGCCAACCGCTAC
The DNA here is from genome assembly GCA_964640145.1 of uncultured Rhodothermales bacterium. Taxonomy (GTDB): domain Bacteria; phylum Bacteroidota; class Rhodothermia; order Rhodothermales; family VXPQ01; genus CAZXHQ01. The sequence goes on from CAZXHQ010000207.1 coordinate 4,041, forward strand.
CTCGTGCTGATCGCCTACCTCTTCGGACTGGCCATCGGCGTTCACCTTCTCAACCTGCTCGCCGTCTTCTTCATCGCGCTCATCTTCTTCTTCACGGAGATCGAGAAGCCGACCTGGGACACCTGGCAGCGCTGGCGGGGCATCGTGCTGACGGGCCTCGTCTCCAGCATCGCGTTCCTGCTCATCTATCCCGGCATCGTACAGTACCTTCCGACCGCTGCCGGCGCCAGCGGAGCCCCCGTGCTCTTCGTGCTGCTGCTCATCGCTGCGGTGGTCTACGGCGTCTACTTCTCCCATACGCGGCGCATGCCGACGGCCAACCTGGTCATGGTCTGCATCTCCGTGGTTCTGATCGGATACTCCACGTACGCACTCATTTTCATTCGCAGCGCCGCCGATCCGCCGATCGACGAGAACGATCCGGAGACGACCGAGGCGATCATCTCCTACCTGAAACGAGAGCAGTACGGGCAAACGCCGCTGCTGAAGGGCCCTAATTTCGACGCCCGGTCCGGTCAGATCGACTACAACGAAGAGGTGCTTTTCCCGAGGCGCTATTCACCGGACCCAAACCACCTCCGCGTCTACCGCCAGTACGATTCCGACTGGGACTTTTTCTGGACGTATCAGGTCGGCCACATGTACGTCCGTTACTTCCTGTGGCAGTTCGCCGGCCGGGCCAGCGACGTGCAGGACGCGCCTCCGGCGACAGGCTTCCGCTTTGTGGACGACCGCGCGGGCGCCAACGATTACCTGCAGCAGACGCCGTCGGAGCGAGCGTCCCGAAACGTCTACTATGCACTGCCGCTCCTGCTCGGACTCATCGGGGCAGGATTTCACTTCAGCCGGGACTGGCGCCGCGCACTCAGCGTGCTCGTGCTGTTCCTCGTTACCGGGATCGGCATCATTCTCTACCTGAACCAGACTCCCATGCAGCCGCGCGAGCGGGATTATTCGTACGTGGGCAGCTTCTTTGCCTTCAGCCTGTGGGTGGGTATCGGCGCCACGGGCATCCTCCAGCTCGCGCTCGAAAGTACCCGGGATAAGCTCGGCAGGAACGCGCGGCGCGGGATGCTCCTCGGTCTGGGTGCGCTGCTGTTCCTGGCGGTGCCGGCGTGGATGGCCCAGGAAAACTATTTCGATCACGACCGCTCGGGCAACTACGTTGCCCCGGACTACGCCTACAACATGCTGAACAGCACGGATCAGCACGCCGTCCTGTTTACGAACGGCGACAACGACACCTTCCCCCTCTGGTACCTGCAGGAGGTCGAGCAAGTCCGACGGGACGTGCGCGTCGTGAACCTGTCGCTGCTCAATACGTCCTGGTACATCAAGCAGCTCAAGAATCAGGCCTCGCGCGAGTCCGAGCCGCTCCCGATCTCGATGTCCGACGAGAACATCGAGAACATCTCCGTCCGGCGATGGGAGCCGCGTACCATCGACCTGCCCGTCGATCCAACCCGGTTCACGGAAGAGGCGGAAATGTACCTTCCGCAGGCGGATACTAACCTCTTGATGAACCCGATGCGCTGGCGGCTGGAAGGGCGGCCCTATAGCGATGAGTTCAACATTCTCTATGCGGCCGATCAGGCGTCGCTGGACATCATTGCGACGAACGCGCAGCAGGGCTGGCAGCGTCCCATCTATTTCGCCGTAACCGTGAGTCCGGACGGCCAGCTCAACCTCCAGAATTTCTTCCATCTCGAGGGGCAGGCGTTCAAGATCGTGCCCATTCGACACGAGGAGCGCCTGGGGCGCGTCGTCCCTTCGATCACTCCGAAGCGGTTGATGGACTTTCGCTTCCGCAACGTGGCCGATCCAGGGGTCTATTATGACGAGAACATCCGTCGCATGGTCGACAACTACCGCAACATCTTCGGCCACACGGCGCAGTCGCTCGCTCAGCTGGGAGACCGCGGGCGGGCCCTCACGCTGCTGGATACGCTTATGACGCAGGTGCCGTTCGACACCATTCCGGGAGACGAACGGTCGTACCTTTTGCTGGCCCGCGCCTACCAGGACGCCGGTTCCGACGCGGAGGCGCTCGATCTCGTGAAGGGTGCCGAGCCGCTGGTGCTCCATCGGCTCGAGACCTCGCAATCCTCGCAAGAACTGGATCTTGCCGCGCAATACGTGCAGTTACTTCGCGCCACCTATCTGGACGCCGGAGCCTTTCGGGAGGCGTCGGAATTCAGCAGTCGAATCGCAGACGTTCTGGACGACTCGACGTATCGACAGTCCCCCGAAGAATTCCGGCGCCTCTACGAAGATGCCGGCGCTCCGGGCGAACCGCCGTCCGGCTCCTAGGAAACTACGTGGGCACGTTTCTTCCATCTATGACGCGGAAGCGCAGCGCCCGGGTTGGTTGCTCCTAACGAACAGGCTCCCGCAACGTGTTGGTTTCATCCATAACACGGCGGCGCGGCGCCGGGTTGGTTGCTCCTAAGAAACGCATTGAAAGCGCCGTCGCTGAGCGGCGAGCCGATCCGCCGCGGATATATAGGCACATATTTGTGTACGTATCTGCTTGCATACGTACGATAGCCTGCTTCATCGCGGCGC
>CAZXHQ010000208.1:0-6596 GCA_964640145.1 uncultured Rhodothermales bacterium
AGCTCGGCCAGCGACATCTCGCCCTCCGCATAACCGACGCGGGCGGCGTGAAGCAGCTCATCCGCCTCCCCAAGCAGCCCTTGCGATATCAGGTCGACGCGCCCCGACAGCGAAGCATATATCTCGTAGGCTCGTCGAACGTCCTGTTCTATGCGCGCTTCGACGAGCGAGAGCCTCGCCTCGGCTGCTGAGCGTCTATTTTGACGGGCCGCGATCATCCCCTGGTTTCTGTCGAAGAGAGGTATGGGTAGGGCCGTACTGAGGAAAATGCCTTTGAATCCGTCGGACTGCCTCTTGAGTCCTGCCGTCAGGGTCGGCTCCGGCAGACGCTCGCGCCGGGCAACTGCAACGGCGGACTGTGCTGCCTCCACGTTTGCACGCGCGCTCTCCAGTTCGGCGCGCTGGGCACGAGCGCGCTGCAGGGCCGTCTCGAATGCAACTTCTGTGGGTATCTCTCGCAGCTCCTCGGCGGGATAGATCTGCGTAGCATCGCTGCGCGGGACGATCAGAAGCGCGAGTCGCCGACGAGCGTCGGCGGCGGCGAGCTCTTCCAGAGCGAGCCGGTTTTCATAGCGGGCGCGCTCTATGCGAAGCCTCCGCATTCGGTATCCGGATACTTCTCCGCCGGCCAGCATTACCTCGCTGGCGCGATCGGCACGTCGGAAGATCTCGGTGACCTCCTCCAGAACGCCGCGGCGCTGTGAGGCCGCTACGGCTTCCGTGTAGGCCTCGGCCACCTCGAACATACGTCGTAGGCTGTCTGCCTGAAGATCGGCGTAGGCCGCCTCGGCCAGCTGTTCGGCCGCCTCGATTCGCGCGCTTCGAAGCCCGGGCCACTCGAGACGCTGACTGAGATTGACGTAGGTCTCCCAATACGATTCGTCGCCTCGCCAAACGGGCTCGTGCGTGATCAATCCGGATGGATTGGGATATCCGGCGGCCTGGCGCGCGAGCGCCGACAGCTCTGCGGCGCGGGCCCGGGCCTCCTGGAGTTCGAGATTGTTTTCGGCGAAGAGATCGATCGCTTCGGCGAGTGTTACACGCCGTTCCTGTCCGTAGGCCGACAGGCACAGGGCCATGGCAAGAAAGGCCGCAACGAGGGAGCCGGACGTATGTTCAAGCAGCCGCGACATGAATGTTTTTTATGATGAGACGAGTCTACGTGTCAGATCATAATGAGCCGGACAGCCGTAGAAAGCGAGATCCTGCGGCCTCTCAACGTACGGGTCGACGCCTTTACTCAACCTTTCATTTACCTTTCGGCCATTTAAGATTCGAGGATAGTGAGCAGCTTCGGGGACAGACCGGCGGTCCTTATTGTGGAGGATGAAGCCAGCCTTTCAGATCCTTTGACGCGAGGCCTGACGGAGGAAGGGTATGTCGTCGCGGTGGCCGCCGACGGTCGGACCGGACTTATGAAGGCGCTTGCGGAGAACTATGACGTGCTGATCGTCGATTGGCGCCTCCCCGGCATGGACGGCAAAACCATCGTCGAGCGGCTGCGGGCAGGCCGTTCGACCATCCCGGTGCTGATGCTGACGGCAATGCGGGACATCGATCACCGCGTATCCGGCCTCGACGCCGGCGCGGACGATTACTTGACGAAGCCGTTCTCCTTCGAAGAGCTGCTCGCGCGCCTCCGGGCGCTACTACGCAGGGGGACGGGAATGGACGATGGGACTGAGGCTAATGCGGCCTTGGTCGAGGCGGGTCCGTTGCGGCTCGACGTGCCGCGTCGCAAGGCATGGCTCGGTATCGGGGAGGTCGAGCTGCGGTCGAAAGAATACCGCCTGCTGGAGTTGCTGGCGAGGCGAGCCGGTACGGTCGTTTCGCGCACGGTCATCGCCGAGCGCGTGTGGGGTTCTCCCTTTGAGGTGACCGACAACGCGATCGACGTTACGGTCTCGAATCTCCGACATCGATTAGATGCGGCGGCGGATGGCGGTGCATCTGTAACCATCGAAACGGTTCGCGGCGTCGGGTACCGTCTCGGCGCAAAGGCGCCCGAGGAATAGCGACAGATGCATCGTTTGCTCTCAGATCTTCGGTTCTCGATCTCCACCCGGCTTGCCCTATGGTTTGGGCTGAGTTTCCTGTTTTTACTGAGCGTGTTCGTCATTTTCCTGTATGCGGGCTTTCACGTGGGGCTGCACCGCGACTTTCAGGAGCAGCTGGAGCGCGATCGGACGCGAACGCTGGATCTCGTACGTCTTGAGGGCGACGGCGTGCGATTACAGTCGGATGGTCCGCTCACGGCGGGATCGTACGATGTGGAAGGCACGGACGGAACCTACGTTCGACTGATTTCCCCGCAGGGCGAGGTGCTGCAGCGCAGCGCGAACATGCAGAAGGAAAGCTTCGGGCCACGCCTCCCGGATGACGATGAGCCGGAAATGGTCTCCCATGGCTGGAGAGGCGCACCGGCCAGGACGCTCTACACGCCTATATCCGGCCCTTCGGGCCGGCAGGCTGCGTGGCTGGAGATCACGCGGCTCGAGTCAGCGCTCCACGATGAGCTCCATCGGCTCGGCTGGCTGCTTGTGTTCGGGGTGTTGCTCGCGGCGGCGATCGCGATTTCAGCCGGACATTATCTTGCGCATCGAGCGCTCCGTCCGGTTGCGCAGATCACCGAAGCCTCCCGTCGGATCCAGGCGGAGGACCTTAATCGGCGGGTGCCGACGGATTTTGGAGTACGTGACGAGTTGACTGAGCTCGCTGAGACCCTCAATGCCTTGCTGGATCGCTTAGCTGCCTCGTTCGAACGCGAGCGGCGGTTCCGGGCGGATGCGGCACATGAAATGTTCACGCCGCTCTCGGCGATCCAGAGCGAGATCGACGTAACGCTGCGCAGAGCTCGAAGCGATTCGGAATACGAGAACGCGCTGGCCGCCGTGCGAGCCCACGCCCGGAAGCTGAAAGATATTGTCGAAGGATTGCTTGAACTGTCTCGAGCCGAGGCACTTGAAACGAGCCGAGCTACGGTGGTCGACGCGTCACACGCAGCACGGCAGGTCGTGGAGCGATTCAGGAGTCGCGCCGACGACCTGGGCGTGGATATCGAGACGCATGTCGGCGATCAGATTATGGTGGGCCTTGATCCGGCAGATCTGGAGACGATGCTATCGAATCTCATCGATAATGCCATCAAGTACACCGGGGAGGGCGGACGAATACGCGTCTCGCTAGAGGTCCGGCCGAACGGTGCGATCCTGAGCGTGTCAGATACTGGAGTGGGATTTAGTGAGGAGCACAGAGCGCGTCTGTTCGATAGGTTTTTCCGGGCAAACCAAGGTGCCGAGGCACAAGCCTCCGGTAGTGGTCTCGGCCTGTCAATAACCAAGGCGATTGCTCGAGCGTATGGCGGCGACGTCCGCGCCGAAAGCGCCGGACCGGGACGGGGAAGCCGCTTCACGGTCGTCCTCCCAGGAGCCGTGGGCGGCGCAGCCTCGGAATCTCCTACGCAGCCGTTCTCTGCCCGGCGGACGGGCCCGTGATCGCGGAAATGATCCGCTCAACGACGGTTTCGTCCAGGATGCCCGTGCGCAGCTCGTCGGACGTGACGGCCATTACGCGCACGCGGACATCTTCGGGTTCCAGGGCATTCTCGAGCGAGAGGTAGCCCTCCCTCTCGAAGTACTCGCGCAAGCCATCGATCTTGGTGGTCCAGAATCCGCTCACCTCACCGCGCTCCAGGCACTCCAGGATCTCCTGCGCCTCCCCGCTCACGCGGACCGCCAGCTCCGTGACGTCGTCGATGAACCGGTCCGTCACACAGCCCGAATCCAGCAGCGCAGCGCGGTCGACGGGCTTGCCGCGCCCGACCCACCAGGCTTCACAGGCCTTCTCGATGGCTCGGGCTGCGGCCCGGGCCCCCTCGAAGGCGTCGAGGTCGGCCTCGATGAGCCCCGCTCCCCCATGTTCGAGCAGCGTTTCGAGCTGTCCCCACGTCGAAATGTCCTTGCAGAGCAGGTCATGGAGCACGGAAGCATCGTCGAAGACGTGCCACAGGTGCACGCCGTCGATCGTTTCGGCCCGCGGGTCGATGCCCGGTACGCCCAGCTCCCGGCCGTACTGCTCGTAGCTACGATCCCCCGGCGAGGGTGGAGTGGATTTCGAGATCGGGACGATCTCCAGCGGGTTCGTGCGCGCGGCGGCCAGGTCCCGGATCTCCGCCAGATCGTGCAGCTTGTAGTCGACGTCCAGGCCTTCAAGACGCGCGATCCACTTTCCGACCTCGTCGTGCTGCGCCGTGCAGTAGAATACCTGCCGTCCTTGCCGCGCGACATCTATGATCGTGTCGATCATCACCTCGCTGCGCCCGTCGTCGCTCGTGCCGAGCACCTCGTCTACGAGGAGAGGGAGTGCCTTCGATTCTTCCTGTTCCAGGAAGGCCAGGCGTACGGCCGTCATCAGCTGCACCCGCTCGCCGTCCGACAGCTCATTCAGCGTCTGCGCTGCGTGTTTTCCGCGCCGCGCGAGAAAGGCCGGCCGGCTGGAGCGGTCGTCCATCTGCAGCTGCAGCGTGCCGCGCGTGAAGCGCACGAACAGCTCGTCCGCCCGCTGAAAAACTTGCGGGCGCGACCGGTCGACGGCCACCTGGCGGACCCAGTTCGTCAGGGCCGCGCCCACGCGCAGCCGTCCGTTCTTCTCCCGAGCCGTGTCCAGTGCATCGCGCGCCTCGTCTCGCTTCGCGAGAGCGTCGGAAAGCGCGTGTCCGGCCTTGGCGTCGTGGATGCTCCGCTCGATGCCGCCGATCTTCTTGTTGAGCTCGTCGCGGCGGGATGCGATCGCTTCGGCCTCCTGCATCCGGCGACCGAGCTCGACGTCCTCCAGCTCCAGGAGATCCTCATGCCCGTCCAGCCCGGCTTTCCTGTCGTCTCGGCGCGCGGTCGCCTGCGCGAGACGCTCCTTGCAGTCGAGGAAATCCTGCCGCCGCGCCATCCAGTCCGTAATGAGCGCTGTTTGATCGGGATCGATTTCCAGGCGCTCGAAGAGCGCCGAGCGATCGTCGGAGAGCTGGCTCAGCTGCGGCTGGATCGAGCCGTCGATGAGGCGCCGCGCCTCGGCGGCATCCTTCTTCGCCGTCACGTGCCGCTGCCGGCGGCTGTCCATTTCGGCGACGCATTCCTCGGCGGCGGCCGCCGTATCGATCGGCGTGACGGTATAGGAGGCGACCGTGCCGCGGATCGTCTCCAGCAGCTCCTTTCGGTTCCGCTCCAGGCGGTGAAGCGCTTCGCTCGCAGCCTCCAGCGCCGTCGAGGCCGATTGCCATTCGGAGATCCGATCCACCAGCATCGGAAGCCACGCGTCTTCGATCTCGATCCTGCAGGCCAACCGGTCGACGAGTTCGGCCCGGCGCTCGTCGAGCTCCCGCTCTTTTTGCTCGAGTTCTTTCTCGTCGCTCTCCACCGCCTTCAGGCGCGATCGTCGTTCGGCGGCCAGGGCTCTTCGTGCGGATAGCCGCGTCAACTCGTGCAGGTGCTTCGCGACGCCGTCGGCGTCCCATGCAGACGGCGTCGGCAGCGCGAGCGCGTCGAACGCTTTGCGGTGCGCGTCGCGGCCCGACGTGTTCGATTCCTGACCGCGGCGCGACCACAGCTCATATCCCGCCAGAAGCGCACCGATGACGGCCAGCACGAACCAGATCCACTGCTGCAGCACGACGAGCGCGACGGTCAGCACTACCAGAATGACGGCGACGGCGATGACGACCCCCGAGGCGGAGGCGGCGCCTTCTTGCCCGGCCTCAGCCAGCCAATGGGCCAGCGAATGGATGCCGTTCTGCAGGTCGCTCTCGTCGATGGACGTTGCTTCGCCGGGTTCGTCTGCCTCCAGCCACCGGCGCCGCTCGGCGAGCGCGGCCCGCTCGGCGCGGACGCGGTCGGCCTCCCGCGCGAAGGCGCTCAGGTCGGGGTGTTCGAGCTTCTCCATCGCGGCAAGCTGCTCCTCGGAGAAGGATGCCCCGAGAAGGTCGCGAGTTCGCTCGGCTTCACCGCGGGCTTCGTCCTGCCGGCGGCGCTGTTCGTGGATCCGGCCTTCGAGATCGCTCAGCTCGCGTTTTCGGGCTCGCAGATCACTGACGAGGTCATCGGGAATGCCGTTGTCCGGCAGATCCAGCTCGTCGAGCTCCTCCTGCGCGCGGCGCAGCCGCTCTTTTTCGGCGGCGAGCTGCTCCTTCAGGCGCTGCTCCGTCTTACCGAGCTCCTCGAGCTGCTCCTTCTCGTGGCCGCGAAGGCGCCCGACGCCCTGCGGGAAGGCGTCGCGCTCCGCCTCGATCTCGAGGCATCGCTCCACGGCCTCGTGATAGGCCTTGACGTTCTTCAGCCGCTCGAGCTGCGTTTCGGCCTCAGCGGCCTCCTCCCGCTCCTTCTGGAGGATGGCCAGGCTATCGGCTTCGTGCTCGATCTGTCGCTGCGCGGCCTGGGCGTTCTGGACGTCGCGCTCGCGCTGCTGCAGCCGATCGCGGAGCGACTGCGGAGCGGTCGGGCGGCTGCTGTAGCTGAGCGACGCGGCCGCCGCATCCAGATCGTAGCCGCCCTGACTGGCCTCCGCGATCTTGCGGGCGAAGTCCGCATTGTCGTCGATGATGAACTGCT
>CAZXHQ010000209.1:0-6583 GCA_964640145.1 uncultured Rhodothermales bacterium
GATGTACCGTCTGCTCAAGAAGTACGAAATTATGACCTGAAAGTCCGTATAAGAAACGCGGTGGGCTCAGAGGTGCTCGGTGCGCCGACGTCAGCGGCCAACACATTGGGAGGTAGGAATCGTTGCGTCTTAGCGACTACGAGAAGAGTGCCCGGCTGGAGATCGAAAAATGGCAGCGGGGTGACGGCACCGTGCTCGCTCAGGCCATGAACTGGGCGATGAAGCCGGTCGACTGGGTCGTCGAACGGGTCGTCCCCCCGGAGGTGGTCGATCAGGCCGGCGATGCCGTCTCCCAGTTTCTCTCCCTGCTGAATGACGCCTCGGAGTGGACCTACGACGCGGACGACGTGCTCACGGAAGCTTCGAGAAAAGGCATCGAGGCATCCTCGGTCGAGGAGCTTCGCGACGTGCCGCTGGAGAAGCTGGATCCCATCGCCCGCGCCCAGTTCACGCAGAACTCCATCCTGGCCGCCATCGAAGGCGGCGGAACCGGTCTCGGCGGCGCGGTCCTCATTGCCGCCGACATCCCCTTGCTCTTTACGATCAACTTCCGGCTGATCCAGCAGATCGGGGCCGCCTACGGCTATGCGATGCGCGGCCCGACGTTTCGGCCGCTGGTTCTGTCGATCTACAACGTCGCCGCCTCCGGCAGCCGCGAGGCCAAGGCCGACGCGCTGCGGGAGATCAGCGTGGCGGCGGCCGCGTTCGCCCACGGCCAGGACTACAGGGGCCGGGTCAAGGGTACCTTTCGGGATCAAAATCGGCACCTCCCGCGCGAGATCGCCAAGAACATCATCGAGCGCAAGATCGGCCAGACCATTCCTATCGCCGGAGCGGCCGTCGGCGCGGGCATCAATTACTGGTTTACAAACGAAACGGCGCAAGCGGCGTACATGCTCTTCCGTGGACTTTATCTCGAAAGAAAGGACCGCTTGTAATCGCGGCAGCGCATGGCCCTGGTAGCAGTCGTCGGCCGTCCGAATGTGGGCAAGTCGACTCTCTTCAACCGCCTCGTCGAGGCCCGGCAGGCCATCGTGCATGATGAGCCGGGCGTCACGCGTGACCGCGTCTACGGGACGGTCCACTGGGCCGGCTCGACCTTCAGCGCGGTCGACACGGGCGGATTCATACCCAACTCGGCCGAGCAGTTCGAGGCCGCCATCCGCGAACAGGTGCATATCGCGATCGACGAGGCGGACGCCATTCTTTTCGTCGTCGACGTCACGACCGGCATCACGGATCTCGACGATGAGATGAGCAAGGTGCTCCGCCGGACCAAGAAGCCCGTCTTCGTCGTTGCGAATAAGAGCGACAACGAGCAGCGCCGCTGGCAAGCCAGCGAGTTCTATAATCTCGGCCTGGGCGAGGTCTATCCCGTGAGCGCCGTCAATGGGACCGGGACCGGCGAGCTCCTCGACGACCTCGCGGAATCGTTAGCCGCGGCTGCCGAAGAGGCGCCTAAGGACGATCGCCTTCGACTGGCGATCATCGGTACGCCCAACGTCGGCAAGTCCTCCTTCACAAACGCCGTTCTAGGTTTTCCGCGCTCGATCGTCACGGAGGTCGGCGGCACGACCCGCGACGCCGTCCACTCGGTCGTCGATTTCGAAGGCCGGGAGATGGTTCTCATCGACACGGCCGGGCTGCGGAGAAAGTCGAAGGTCGCGGAGAACGTGGAGTTTTACTCGGCGCTTCGAACCCAGCGGGCCATCGAAGAGTGCGACGTGGCCGTGCTGCTGCTCGACGCGGCCGCCGGCCTGCAGGCGCAGGACATCCGCGTTCTGAAGCAGGCCGAGGAACTTCGCAAGGGGCTCGTCATCGCCGTCAACAAGTGGGATCTCGTCGAGAAGGAAACGAACACGGCGCGCGATTACCAGCGCTACATTTACGACCGCCTGCCGATGCTTGACTACGTGCCCGTCCTGTTTATCTCGGCGCTGACCCGGCAGCGGGTCTACAACGTCCTGAAGACGGCCCTCGAAGTGGATGCTCAGCGCCGCCGCCGCATTCCGACCAGCAAGGTGAACGAGACGATGCTGACGGCGATCGAGCGTCATCATCCGCCCACGTATCGAAATCAGTTCGTCAAGATCAAGTACGTGACGCAGGTAGCGACGAATCCTCCTGTGTTCGCGTTCTTTTGCAATTACCCGAAAGGTGTCAAAGAGTCGTACCGGCGGTACCTCGAGAACAAGCTGCGAGAGGCCTTCGGGTTCGTCGGCGTGCCACTCACCCTCGTCTTCAAGGCGAAGTCCCGAGAACGCGTCTAACCGGTGCCCCCTATGCCTTCGAGTCCCGTCATTGCCGCCGTAACCCTCCCGTTTCTGGGCGAGCTGGTGGCGCTTTTTGCACTGAGCGGGTTCATCGCCTATCTATGCTATCGTATCGGCGTCGCGCCGATCGTCGGATATCTCATCGCGGGCACCCTCGTCGGCCCTTTCGCCTTCGGCGTCGTCGAGGACATCGAACTCGTCGATTATCTCGCCGAGATCGGGGTCATCCTGCTGCTCTTTACCATCGGGGTGGAGTTCAGCCTGGGGCAGCTGCGGGATATCGGCCGGTTCATCGTGACCGGCGGTGCGCTGCAGGTAGGCGTCACGACCGCCGTCACGGTCGCCGTGCTGGCGCTCTTCGGTGTGGGCTGGGAGGTCGGTCTCTTCACCGGCTGTCTGGTAGCGCTCAGCAGCACGGCGATCGTCCTCGGACTGCTCAGCGACCGGGCCGAAACCGACACGCCGTCGGGCAAGCTGACGCTCGGAATTCTCATCTTTCAGGACCTGGCGATCATCGCGATGGTGCTGCTCGTGCCGCTCCTGGGCGGTGAGGGCGATGCGGGCGGCATCGGGTGGGTGCTCCTTCGCGCCCTGTTCATCATCGCTGCGGTGATCGTCCTGGCGCGGCGGATCGTCCCGAAGATTCTGGGATGGGTGGCCCAGACGCGCAGGCAGGAGCTCTTCCTGCTGACCGTCGTCGCGCTCTGCTTCGGCACGGCGTGGCTGACGAGTCTGTTCGGCGTCAGCCTGGCGCTCGGCGCCTTTCTGGCCGGCCTGATCGTCAGCGAAAGCCACTACCGGGAGCATGCCCTGAGCGAGATCCTGCCGCTGCGCACGATCTTTACAGCCGTCTTCTTCGTTTCCGTCGGCATGCTCTTCAATGTCGAGTTTATTCTGGAACACCCATTCGTGACGGCCGGCATCGCGCTGGCTGTGGTGCTCGTCAAGTTTCTTCTCACGAGCGGCACCATCCTGGTGCTCGGTTATCCGACGCGCACGGCGATCATCGCCGGTCTCTCGCTCGCTCAGATCGGCGAGTTTTCGTTCGTGCTGCAGCGCGCCGGGCAGGAGGTCGGCCTGACGCCCGCCGGCCTCGGCACGGTCGGAGACCAGGGCTTCATCGCCGTCGCGGTCATTCTCATGATCGCCACGCCGTTCCTGATGCAGGCCGCGCCCTCGTTCGGAGCTCGGCTGAGCGCGCTCCTTCCGGTTCGCCGCGAGACCGGGCGAGAAGTGCAGGAGGCCGAGTTCGACGAGGATCACGTCATCGTCGTCGGATTCGGCCCGGCCGGTCGGCGCCTCGTTCAGGTGCTGAAAAACACCGGCATTCCCTATGTGGTCGTCGAGCTGAACCCGCGTTCGGTGGATCGGGCGATGGTCGAGGGCATACCGATACTCTTCGGCGATGCCACGCGGCTTCCGATTCTGGAGGCGGCGAGCATCCACCGTGCGAAAGCCCTCGTCATCGCCATCAACGACCGGGACGCGACCCACCGCATCGTGCGGCTGGCACGGTACGAGAATCCCACCCTGCAGATCTTCGCCCGCACCCGGTTTCTCGCCGAGGTGGAGCCGCTTCAGGCCGCCGGCGCCGACGTGGTCGTGCCGGAAGAGCTGGAGACGTCCGTGCGCCTCTTCACGAACGTCCTCAATGCCTACATGATACCCCCGGATGAAGTAGCGAAGCAGGTCAGCGCGATTCGGGCGGACGATTACGGCGTTATCCGCGGAAGCATACAGGAAGCCCACATGATGGTCCTCCAAGGCCTCGACGAGGAGGGGCTCCATACCCGCGCGGTCGCCGTGCGGGAGGGGGCTCCCGTCGCCGGAAGGAGCCTGGCCGAGCTCGGACTCCGACAGGAATACGGCCTCACCGTATTGGCCGTGCGCCGGGGAGAGCGGACGATCGGAAGCCCGGCCGGGTCGTTCCGGCTCCAGCCCGGCGATCGGCTCGTACTCATCGGGCTTGCCGACCAGTTTGCCAGGTGCTCGGGGCTGTTCCGGCCATCTCATCTGGACGTGGAATCGGAGGCGGCGCATGTCCGGGCGAACGCGTGATCCCGATCGCAGGTACTTCCCGGATGGTCCACCTCTCGCGCATGATCTGGACGATGCTGAAGAAGACGATCGCCGAGTTCGCGCAGGACGACTGCTTGCAGATGGCCGCCGCGCTCGCCTACTACACCGTCTTCTCGCTGCCGCCGCTGCTCGTCCTGGTGATCATGATCGCCGGCGTTCAGTTCGGCGAGGACGCCGTCCAGGGTAGGGTCCAGGAGGAGGTCACCCGGCTCGTCGGTCCCCAGGCCGCCGAACAGGTCCAGACCATGATCTCGAACGCGTCCGAAAGCCTTGCCGGAGGGGGAAATTTCTGGGCCACGCTGCTGGGCGTCGCGGCGCTCGTTTTCGGAGCCACAGGTGCGTTCGCGCAGCTGCAGAAGGCGTTGAACCGTGCCTGGAACGTGCAGCCCGATCCCGAGCGGAGCGGCGTCAAGAACTTCCTGCTCAAGCGCGCGCTCTCGTTTGGGATGATACTCGGAACCGGTTTCCTGCTGCTGGTGTCGCTCACGCTCAGCGCCCTGCTCACCGCCATCGGGACCGGCCTGCAGGAATGGCTCCCGGGACTCCCGATCAACCTGTCCAGGGCCCTCGACTTTGCACTGTCGTTCGCCGTCATCACGGTGCTTTTCGCGGCCATCTTTCGCATTCTGCCGGATGCCCGCATCTCGTGGCGGGACGTCTGGATCGGAGCGGCGACGACCGCCGTCCTGTTCGTCGTCGGCAAAATGGCGATCGGTTTTTATCTGGGCCAGAGCGACCCCGGCAGCGTGTTCGGAGCCGCCGGCTCCCTCGCGCTCGTACTCCTCTGGATCTACTTTTCCGCCTTGCTGCTCCTGCTGGGCGCGGAGTTCACGCAGGTGTGGGCTCGTCGTCACGGCGAAGCCATCGTGCCTTCCAGGGGGGCCGTCCGCGTCGTAAGGGAAACGCACCGGATCGACAGCAAAAAGGCTACCCCTCCGTAAGCAGTATGACCTCGTCGTCCGGTTGAAGCGTCCACCGGCGATCCGGCGGCGGGTTGAGATAGACGCCGCCGCCGGTCCGCTCGAACTCCGATCGAATCCGCAGCCCCAGTGCGATGTGGTTCCCTGTCGACGCCGCACGCTGCAGCTCGCCGATTCCGAGGGACTGCCCTGCGAGGCCGAGCTCCGACGCCGACCGAAACGAAAACTCGGCGCCGCCGGCGCCAAACAGCTCGTTGAAGACCGCGTTGAGCTCGGGCCGAAGTGCCACGTGGGCCAGAATGTGACTGAGGATCATGGGGCTGATGATCACCTCGCCCGTCCGGTGCTTGAAGAGGCGCGCGTTCTCCGGATCCATCAACTCAATGAGGACCTCCGGACGGTGCTCGGCCTGCTCGAGAATAGACCGCAGCAGGACGTAGCCCAAGATCGTTCGCGCGTCGGACTCCTCCTCGCTGTCGAGCCAGTCGCTGGCCAGGAAGGCGACGTTGTCGTATGCCGACGGCTGAACGGATACCAGCGTATCGCGAATGGTATAGTCGCCGTGCAGCTGGCGGACGGTAAGCCGATCCGCCGTGGTCGTGCCGCGCATCGCCGCTTCGCGCTCGGTCGCCGCGACGCGGGAGAGGACGTCGATGTGGAATCGCTCGGCCCGGTAATCGGCGAACTCGTCGATCAAGGCGATCACCTTATGGCTCCATCCGAGCATGAGGATCCGCCGCTCGATCGGGCCAGGCGTCTCGCGGGGGGCCGGGGAGGCCGCACCCTTCATCTCCGCCGTCGGCGGCCCGGCGGCGGGCTCGCAGTCTTCATAAGACCGGGCGATGTAGACGAGTGCGTCCTCGTTGTCGAGCACCCGGTCGGCCGGCGGGTTCAGGCAGGGCACGTACCGGTTGCCGTCCGGCCGGACGATGCCCAGCACGATCGCCCGGTCCGTACGGCCGACGCATTCGCCGAACGTACGTCCCGTACATTCGGGTATGTGTCGAACGTATACCTCGTTGCCCGCACGGTGCGACAGGAGCTCCGCGTATACGTAGGAGAGGCCGCGGTGCCGGATGTTCTGAGCGATGAGCCGGCTGACGAACGAATCGCTGGAGACGACGTCGATGTGTCCTCCGACGTACGCATTCTCCGCAACCGGTGTATTCCTCGGATCAAAAATCTCGGCGACGAGTGACGGCCCGGTCCGCTGCTCGCGCTGGTGATGCGGCGACAGGGAGATGAGCGTCTTGATGACGCGAGCGTCCGTCGCCTGGGCACCGCCCAGCAGGAAGTCGGCCCCCGGAATAA
>CAZXHQ010000210.1:0-2015 GCA_964640145.1 uncultured Rhodothermales bacterium
GGCTCGGGCGCCGCGAGGATGATCGCCGGAAACTGCTCGCGCATACCGTGCGCCAGCCGCGTCACCTGCTCTTCGATCGCCGCCGGATCCGCGCTCGAGGGAACCTGCACGTCGACGAAGGCCCGCACGTGTCCCCGCCGGTAGCGATTGATCTGGGTGATGTTTCGGTTGGGGACGTTCACGCTCTGCTCGAGGAAATTCACGAGCGTGGTGAACCGCAGCCCGACGCGCTGGACGCGTCCGGTTTGACCGGATACGTCCACCACGTCGCCCACGTTCAACACGTCGGAGAAAATGAGGGTGAGCCCCACGACCACGTCCTGCACGAAACCCTGGGATCCGAATCCCACGGCGAGTCCAATCACGGACGCGCTCGCTAGGTAGGTCGTCAGGTTGAAACCGACCTCGCGCACCACGAGCCCGATCGCCGTGAAGTAGATCGCAAAGGTCAGGGCACTTACCACGAGGGTCGTCAGCGTCGCCAGTTTCGGGCGTTTCCGCTGAAGCTTGGACCGGTCGACAGGCTCGTGCAGGATGATGCGTTCGCCCGCCCATCGGATCAGGCGGACGACGAAGTGCGCCGCGATCGCCAGGACGAGAATGGCGGCCACCCGTGTTGCCGTCGAGGAGGCGGCGAGGAACTCTGTGAGATGCTGCATCGGGGACGGAGCGTGGCGCTGTGCCTCGTTCTACACCTGGACCTTATGTAGCCGTCGGCGGGTCGCTTCGAGGCGCTCGCGGAGCCGGTCGCTCAGGCGAACGTCATAGGCCGATTCGCATTTCTCGAGCGAACGAAACCGTTCGGGGAGCGCGGCAAGGGCCTCGCGGGCGTGGGCGCGAGCCTCTTCGAGCGCGACTTCTGCGACGGGCATGCGCTGGCCGTTTCGCATGACCTGCCTGAGCAGGGGCTCGCCCTCGCACGCTTCGTCCGATGCGGCGATGAGGTCACCGGTGGCGACGCCGTCGACGTAGCTGCGGTAGACCTGCTTTCGGCCCGGGAGGTTCGACTTATCGGTCGAGAGTTTCATGCGGGGCCTGTCGGCATATCCGCTCAGCTTGTAGGCGCTGTCGAGGTAGGGCTGGTCGGAGATCGTGCCCATCTTCGTGCCGACGCCGAACCCGTCGATCGGAGCGCCCGCCTCGATGAGCTCGGCAATCCTATGCTCGTCGAGGCTGCTGCTGGCGAAGATCATCACGTCGTCCAGCCCCGCTTCGTCGAGCAGGCGTCGCGCATCGATGGCGAGTTGCGCGAGATCTCCCGAATCGAGCCGCACCCCGCGCACGCTGAAGGCGTCGCCCTTCTTCCGTGCCAGCTCGATGACCTTCCGGATGCCTTCCAGCGTGTCGTACGTATCCACGAGCAGAATCGTCTTCGGGAAGAGGTCCGAGAACGCCTCGAACGCCTGTTCCTCGACGTCGTGGGCCTCGATGTAGCTGTGGGCCATCGTACCGGCGACCGGAATGCCATAGATCTTTCCGGCCAGCACGTTGGACGTCGAATCCAGCCCTGCAATGTGGAAGGCGCGGGCCGCCTTGAGCGCGGCGTCCGCGGCGTGCATTCGACGCATCCCGAAATCGGCGACAAGGCGGTCGCCGGCGGCATGCCGCACGCGACTGGCCTTGGTCGCTGCGTTCGTCTGGAAGGTGATCTGATTCAGCATGAACGTTTCGACAAGCTGCGCCTCGCCGATGGGCGCTACGACTTCGACGATCGGCTCGTCGGCGAAAACGGGCGTGCCCTCGGGCACGGCATACACGTCTCCCGTGAAGCGGAATCGAGCCAGGTACTCCAGGAATGCTGCATCGAAGCTGCCCTGCGCGGCGATGTAGTCGATGGCCTGATCGGAGAAACGCAGGTTCTCTAGAAAATCCAGCACCGTCTCGAGCCCGCAGGCCAGCAGGTAGTTGCGATCGCCTAGGCGGCGTACGAAGAGGTCGAAGACGGCGTCGTCGTCCATGCCCTCGCGCACGTAGGCCTGCAGCATCGTGAGCTGGTAGTAATCGGTAAAGAGGGC
>CAZXHQ010000210.1:2115-6564 GCA_964640145.1 uncultured Rhodothermales bacterium
CGAACACCGGTGTAAGGTACGGGAATCACACGTGTAATTGTTCGGTCCTCGTCACCGTGATACCGCTGGCTGAGGTCATATCTTTCTGGGGCATTCGAGAACCGGTGAGCATGCTCAGCCACTCGTCCGGAGCGCTGGCGGCCCTGCTCGGCCTCGTCGTACTTATGCGCCGGGCTACGCTCCATGACCTGCGATGGCAGGAGCGGCTGGGCCTCTCGGTGTATGCCGCGTCCCTCTTCGGGACGTTCACCGCAAGCTCCCTCTTTCACTACTTCCCCTGGAGCCCCGAGGAGCTCGTCTTCTTTAAGAAGCTGGACCATGCTTCGATCTTCGTGGTCATCGCCGCCACGTGCACGGTGCTGCTGAATGCCGGCCGCACCCAGCGCCGAGGACTGCTGATCGGAGCCTGCTGGCTCGTCTCTATGGCCGCGCTCGTTCTGAAAATGGCGGTCTGGCCCATGGCTCTCTGGATGACGGCGATGGTCTATCTGTCGGTCGGCTGGATCACGGCGGCGAGCGTGCTCACTGCGCTGCGCGACGTGGCGTGGAGCGACCTGCGGCTCCTGGTCTACGGGATGGTCGTGCATTCGGGCGCTGCGGCCGTTTTCGCCGCCGAGGCGCCGGTGCTCTGGCCGGGCGTGATAGAAGGCCACGAGCTGTTCCATGCCATGGTGCTCGTCGGCACGGTCATGCACTTCCTGTTCGTCGCGCGATACTGCGCCACGGTGCGGACCGTTCCGGCGGCCGTGCCGGATAGCCGGGCGATCAGTTTAGCCGCGGGTCCTCCGGGAAGTTAGCCAGTACGGCATACTCGCTGCCCATGCCGCGGAGGACGGTGCGCCACAGGTCCTCCGGATCGATCTCGAAGACGAACCGCCCGGTGCCCTCCGTGTGGATCCATCCCCCTTGTTCGATTTCATCGACGAGCTGCCCCGTTCCCCACCCGGCGTAACCCAGATAGAAGCGGACGTCACGCCGCGAGATCTCACCGGATTCCAGCAGTGCTTTCATGACCTCGAAGTCACCGCCCCAATAGATCTCATCTGCGACGTGCACGGTGCCCGGTATATCGTCGCCGTAGGTATGCAGGAAGTGGAGCGTATCGGATTGTACGGGCCCTCCCTGCAGGAGCGGATGGTCCCGATCAGCGACCAGCTGAAGTACTTCGGTGAGCTGCACACCGAGCGGACGGTTCAAGATGAGGCCGAAGCTCCCGTCGGGCGTATGTTCACAGAGCAGGACCACCGAACGCTGGAAATTCGGATCGCGCACCATGGGAGGCGCTATCAGCAGGCGCCCAGGCTCGGGTGATCTCGTACCGGACACGTCGGGTTATGCCGCCATTTTCTGTTGAGCAGGTTACGCGGCCTTGTTCTTCTTGAGTGCGCGGACCGCTCCGCACCACCAATCGGAATCGCGCGTCACCGTCGTCACTTTGATCGCGCTGAGGTGCGGTACGATCTCCAGCAGCAGCGACGGAAGGTCGCCCCAGCGATCCTCCATGATGCAGGCCTCGACGCGGTCGGCGTAGAGGCGGCTCCAGCGCCACTTCTCGCGGAGCGACTCCGCCTTCTTCCAATAGTTCCGCTCGTCCCAGGCATGCGCACTTTCGTCGATCGTATCGTAAATGCCGCGCAGGTTGAACACCAGGAATGCCGCCATATCCTGCGCCTCCGAATCGAAGCGAGATCGCTGTGCAAGCAGGCGAAGTACTTCGGCACACGACCGCATGTGGGCGTGCCGCTTCTTGGCCGGCGTCTCGCCGGTGGAAATTATTCTGGCCATGGTATCGTGATGGGGATGTCCTTCAGATCAACGTCAGGTATAATACACATACCGGGAGTCGATTGACAGTACGGGCCAATCGACGTCACTTCAAGACGACCATGCGCTGCGTGAGCGTCCGGGCTTCGGTCTCGAGGGCATAGACGTATACGCCGCTGGCCCATCCGGTCGCGTCGATCCGCGTCTCGTGCGCTCCGGCGCTGCGGAGGCCGTCGACGAGCGTCGCCACCCGCTTGCCGAGCATATTGTAGACCGTCAATCGCACGTCCATGGCGCGGGGCAGCGAGTAGGATACCGATGTGGTCGGATTGAATGGATTCGGGTAGTTCTGAGCGAGCGTTACTTCTGTCGGAAGCTCACCGTTCGTCTCGACGGCCGTCGGGATGAGGAAGCGGGCGCGGATCGGGATGGCCTGATCGACCAGCGCGCTGTCCCGTTCGGCGATCGACTTCCACGCATCGTGACTGGCATGGTACCAGAACGACACCTCTTCATCGGTCGTATTAGGCGCCGTCGCCAGAACGATGACGTTTTCGTCCAAGCCCTGATTGGCGAGACCGATGTAGATGCGCGGCGGCAGGCCACTCAGGTTCGGATCCGAATCGGGCAGCTCGATTTCCTTGAAGATGTAGCCCCAACTCGAATTTATATGCGAGGTGCTCGCACTCTCCTCCACGTCCTGAACATAGATCTCCGATCCCGGCCGGCCCGTTCCGTCGTCGTCCCAGACGATGAGCTTGAAGTCTTTGGCGAGGGTCTGATCGTCCGGTCCATTCAAAAACTGATTGAAATAAAGCGGCGCCACCTGAACGGAGGCCAGGCGCGCGTTAGGCGGGACGTCGAATCTGTTCGCCTGCATGTCTTCAGCGGAGAGTCCGTAGAACATCTGATCCGAATTTTCCCCACTATCGTACGCCACACTTTCCGCGGAATAGTCGGCCTGGCCCTCCCAGGAGGCCGTGACATCGAGCTGCAGCGGCCCGACGGTCGGATGGTTCGGATCCGACAGATCGTCCGCGTCGGTCGGCTTGACGTGCGAAAGGATCAAGGTGGCGCGGTCGAACGCACCTTCGGCGACATATTCCCGGGCGTCCGGTTCCAGATCCACGATCGCGGCGCTGCCATCCTCCGATTCGAGGAACAGGCGGAGCGCCGCGGTGGAACGATTATCCGCGCCGGCGCCGTCGGCGTCGTCGATCTGCAGGTGCAGATCGGTGACGCTCGTCCAGCTCAGGTAACGAAACGCACCCAGCTGGATGCGTACGCCGTGCATCGACGGGGGGCTCTGGGTATCACCATCGATAATCTCCGTCGGCACGGCGCGGACATGCTTCCGCTGCTCCAGGGAGTACCCGAACCTGTCGCCGTAGGAGCGGTCGTTGATGATGTTGGCGGCATTGAAGTCCGCAAGAACCTCCGGGAACGTCAGCTCATTTTCCGCCAGCACGACGGCGTAGCCCTTTTCGCCCGTGACGTACGTCCCCTCGACGCAGGAAACATCGTCGGACGGACACCGGGCGCGGACGATGCTTCCCGTCGCTTCCCGTCCGATTCGATCGGCAATATACGTGGTGAATAATCCGGCTCGCTGGTAGTCGCGGTTCACCACGGTGGTCGACTGGTTGCGACGCCATGCGAACAGGCGGGTGTTGTGTTCGTCGGTATTCGTGAGGTAGTTGATCGGCCGGGTGAAGAAACCGTTGATGACCTCGGCCCACTCCGACAACCCCTCATTCACGAACGTAAGCTCCTCCGTGTACCGAGAATATTCGTAGTGAATGAGATGCTGGTATTCGTGGGCCATCGTACTGGCGATGGCGAACACGCCGCCGGAGGCCATGCCGTCGGGCAGGTCGACGTACAGAATGTTGCTGCGATTGCCGTGCCCATCGGGCGCGGCGGGATTCAGATCCGTCCTGGTTACGTATCCGAGGACGCAGCAGCCGTTTTCCTCCCCTTCCTCGATATCGTGCATGAGGACGTCGACGGTCCGGTTTCCGTCCAGTCCGAGCGGCGGATTGCCGAACGTGTCGTTATTATTTTCGACGATGCCGTGATCAGGCCGGTAGGAATCTTCCGGGGTCACGCGGAGGATGTACGCCTCCAGGTCCGCCAGGTCGGCATCACTGAACGCACTCGTCAGGTCCGATGCGACCCAGACGTTCGCAACGTCGTTTTTGGCACGCAGCACAAAGGTCACCGCTTCCCAGTCATTCGTCCCCGGCTCGAGGATGTTCGTCCGCACGTTGAAATCCTGTTGGGCGCCGACCGTGTCGGTGACGGCCGCACCTTTTCCGAGTGGTAACGTCCCCGACCGCAGCGCATCGTGATACGCCCGGAGCGCCTCAACTCCGTTGGGGAAGACGTCTGCGTCGTCCGTTACATGGATGCCCGCCGGCGCGCCGGAGTCGTGCTCCGTTTGCGGCGCCTGCTGCGGTTTCGGAAGCTGGAGGCCGGCGGCATGCTGTGCAACGACCGCGTCGAGGGGGAGCCCGACCAGAAGGATGAGGGTGAGCGTACGGCAGAATAGGTGCAAGGGACCGGGGGTCTGGTGGTCGTGCTTGCCGGGATAAGCGAATCCAAAATAAGACGATACATGATACCAGAACGTGCCAAATTTGTGCCCAAATCGGCGGCTCGTCGCCGTCTCGCTTTATTATGGTA
>CAZXHQ010000211.1:0-6556 GCA_964640145.1 uncultured Rhodothermales bacterium
GAAAGGCCGTCCAGTCGGCGCCTCCCGCTTTCGAGTTGGGGTCGATCTGCGCCGTGTCCAGCGAGACGGCCGTCCCCTGACGGCGGATGCGGGCGAAGCGGTCCGCGAGCGCCGTTCCTGCGTCGTCGTACGTCTGCTCCATCAGGGGCGGGTAGCCGAAGTGGAAGATCCGGGCGTCGACGAGGCGTTCTACCGCGATTTCGGTCGGATGGAACGTATCGTTGGCGCCGGGGGCATGGAGGAACGTGCGGTCGCGGCCCGGCGGGCTCAGCACGATGGTATAGGACGTCGATGCGTCCGCATCCACTATCATGTTGCCGGCCAGTCCGCGGCCGCGTTCGTGCAGGATGTCGAGAACGGCGCGTCCGAAGAGGTCATCGCCCACCTTCCCGATCAGCGATGTCCGTACGCCCAGACGGTGCAGGGCGACGCCGACGTTCGAGACGACGCCTCCGGGCGACATGACGGGCGGGCCCACCTCGACGAGCGTGCCGGGCTCGAACAGGCGGTCGTGAACCTCGCCGGGAAACGTGGGGATTACGTCCAGACAGACGTGGCCGGCGACGACGATTTCCGCGGATGGGCTGGGCATCAGCTCACGAGGTCGATCGTCTTCCGGGCTGCCTGTGATTCGAGCGCGGCCGTGAAGACGTCGTGGGTCTGGGCCGCTTCCTCCGGGGTCGCACAGTGCAGGGGCTGGCGCATGTCGCCGCCGTGCGCGAGCTCGTCGCAAAAGGCCGCCCACATCTGGAGTACGGCGTCGGACAACCCGAACTCGAAGATGCTGCCGGTGATGGCTTTGTAGGCGGACGCATACGGCACGTCGAGGACGCGCCAGGCCTGTTCACCGCCCGCCTCGTAGGGAAGGTAGCGGAGCTCCTTCGGGTTCTTCGTCGAAAAAGCGGCGGAGAAGCTCGTTCCGTTGATCCTTATGAACCAGGTATCGGCGTGTCCGGGAGCGATGCGCTTCGTGGAGAGCACCATCGGAAAGGATTGGTCCTCGGTCTCGACCTCGCAGGCGAGGATGGCGTTGTCCCACGTCTCGCACGGCACCGGCGTGCCGTCCGGTCCCGGCCGCTCCCTCATCACATTGCTGAGGAGCGCATGGACGCGGCTCGGCATCCATCCGAAACGCAGCGGGAGGTGAAGGACGTGCATTCCCAGATCACCCATGCAGCCGTATTCACCGTTGACGTCGATCATTCGCTTCCAGTTGATCGGCTTGTCCGGGTTCAGGTCGGAGCTGTGCCAGAAGCCGGCTTCGACGTCGATAACGCGTCCGAACCTGTCGTGGCGGACCCATTCGGCGATGCGATAGGCGCCCGGGAAGAAGGGAAATTCCGACGAGCACCGGACGAAGACGTCCGGGTGCGCCTCGATGGCCCGGTTGACGGCTGCGTTTGCGTTCTTGTCGATTCCAAAGGGTTTCTCTCCCAGCAGGTGCTTGCCTGCCTCGATGATGTCGACGTAGAGCTGTTCGTGGAGATGATGCGGCACGGCACAGTAGACGGCCTCGACGTCGTCGTTGGCAAGCAGCTCGCGATAGTCGGTCGCGACCTGGCTGACGCTCGGCACGCGGTGCTCAAACCAGCGAGCGGCTTCCTCGTTCACGTCGCAGGCTGCGATGATCTCGGGGGCGACCCCTCGGTCGGGGTCGTCGAGATCGTCGAGGTGGCACCACCGGGCCGCCGCGCTGGCGAACTCGCGTCCCATCAAGCCGCACCCTATGACTCCGAATCGAATATGACGCTTCGCCATGTCGCTGTCTTGATTGGTGACGAATGTGCTATGCCGCCCTGCCCGGACGGTACGATTTTGCGTCCGTACCGTCGTCGCGCACGCTGCCTCTTCCAGATGTGCTATGCCTCCATGCCGGGAAGGTACGATTTTGCGAGGTCAAGATACGAGTTCGTCCGGTACGTCCACTTGTTCACGTCCGCGCCCTCGTCGTCGAGGTGCTTGACGGCGAGCACGGCCCGGACGCAGGCGCGGTGAGACCGGTAGAAATGGAGCAAGGGAGACGGCGGATCGTCGTCCATCCGATCCCGGTATGCGTCGGAGGCCACCCGGCCGACGCGGGCCGCTCCCAGCAGGTCGCATTCCATGCGTACGTAGGACAGCTCATCGGCCGCATCCAGGATGCGGAACCGGTCGTTGAATTCGATCCGGTCGAATATGACGGGAGGCGAGACCAGGCGTATGTGCTCGGGTCGAAGGTCTCCGTGACCGTCGACGATGCGTCCGTCGCGGGCTCGTTGCTCGAGCAGATCGGCAGCATCCGCCGTGAACCGACGCTGCACGCCGAGAATCTCTTCGATCGTTGCTCGCGAGAGCCCGTAGCGCGCGCTGGTCAGGTCGCGTTCGTTTCCGTTTATTCCATCCACGATGCGTTGCCGATAGGATTCCGGAGGGACGGGATGCGGCGGCTGCGACCGATAGAACCTGCAGAGTTCGGCGACGACTCTCCGTACCTCCGCGTTCGTCACGACGCCCTTCTCGATGCGTACGTCCAGCATGCGCTCGTGGGGGAGGCGTCGCATGTGCACGAGCCACTCCACCACCTTCCCCTCTCCGCCGAGATTCAGCTCTCCGGTCCCGCCGGCGACCAGCGGGACGGTGCCGTGATACACGCCCCCGGCGAGTGCGCGGTTGACTTCCACCTCTCGGCGGCAGTCCTCCCGGCGCCGATCCAGCGTGCTGAAGTCGAGAAAATCGAACTTGACGGGCTTCTTCATTTTATAGGCCGACGGTCCCGCAAGAAACACGTACGCCATGTGGGTTTCGATCCGCTCCACGTCGGCAACCCCGGCCTGCGTCGAATCCTGGGCAGCGATGGGCCGGTAGGCGGACGGGGCACTGAGAAAGGCGACCTTTTCGTCGAGGCTGATCTCCATGCTCATCCCGGCTTTTCCGCAAGCTCGACGATGGAGCCGCCTTCGTGGAGTCGCTCGATGGCGGCCGCGATGAACGAAGCGCCGTCGAGCACGGTCACGGTCTGCGCGCAAAACTCATCGCTGAGCCGAAACGGAGGCACCGAGTCGGTCACGACCACCTGTTCGAACACCGACAGCGTCTCCTCGGCTGCGCCGACGAAGAGGCCGTGCGTTGCGGCGGCGTACACGGCCTCGGCGCCGTGTTCGATGCAGGCTTCGGCGGCGCGAACCATCGTCGTTCCGGTTCCGATCATGTCGTCGAGAAGCACGACCCTTCGGCCCTCCACCTCTCCGACGAATACGTCGCCGCTCACCACGCCGCGGCTGCGTTTCTTCTCCATAAATCCGCTCGCCACGCGGCGATCCAGCCGCTCGGCGAGGGCTTCGCGAAACGCCTCGGCGCGCTTGATCCCGCCGACGTCCGGCGACACGACCGCCACCTGGTCGCCCTCGAAGAGAGCAGCAAAGTGCTCGACGAAGAGGGTGCGTGCTTTCAGATGTTCGGTCCGGCATCGAAACGCATTCTGAAACGCGGCGAGGTTGTGGACGTCGAGTGCGACGACGCAGTCCGTCCCGACGCTTTCGAAGAGCCGCGCGACGTACTTCGTCGTGATCGGGTCGCGGGACTTCGTCTTGCGGTCTTTACGCGCATAGCAGAGGTAGGGCACCACGGCCGTGAGGCGGGCTGCACCGGCGTCCTTGACGCTCCCGAGGAAGAAAAGCAGGCGGCAGAGCTTATCGTTCACGGACGCTTCGTCGTCGCTATAGAGGGAATGGATGACGTAGACGTCGCGGTCGCGGACGCTCTCCAGAGGGCGTGCCTTGTGCTCGCCGTCGTCGAAGGACCGCTCCTCGTGTTCGCTCGGCGCCAGATGGAGCGCCGCGCTCACCCGATCGCCGAACACCCGGCTCGCCTCGAGCGCGAACAACTGTATCTCGTATTTCACGCTCATGGGTGCCGCAGTATGTATGTTGATGCCGGCCCTGGATGTCGCGGAACGTGCCCGCCTTACGCGCCTCCGGTCTCCGGGCAGCGCTGCCGCCATGTCGGAGCCGATTCGGGCGTGTGGCGGGCGTGAATCGGGAGCCGGCGCGACGGTTTCAGCGGCCCGGTGGGCCCGGCTTTCGGCGGCCCGGTGGGCCGATGCGAGCCCCCCTGGCGCTGGACCGCTCTGGCGACCCGGCGGGACGGATGTAACGGCCCGGCGGGCCTGATCTCGCGGCCCGACACCTCCTATCGCGCGCGGTGGGTGACCGCGTGCGGGGGTGCGGGGATTGCTCGAACACATATTATGGACTCGCCTGCGCGACGCACGTTGCGGAGGCCCATCGATCCTTGACTATGAATGTGAAAAAATACGTCATCCTCGCCGTCCTGCTCGTCCTCGCGGTCTTTTTGACGTGGCTCGTGTGGATCGAGACGAAGGTGCTCGTGATTACGCTGGCCCTGCTGGCTGCCTGCATTGCCGCCATGTACTTCGTGGTGAAGAAGATGTAGGTAAGCATTCTGCGACTCGCGGCGGCCCGGCCTATCCCCGATGCTAGCTGCGCAGATGCTCCATGGCCTCCTCCGGCGACGCGCCGTCGTGGACCACGGACATGAGTGCGCGCGTCATACGTTCGGGTGCATCGTGGTGGATCACGTTGCGGCCGTAGACAATTCCCATCGCACCCTGCTCCAGGAGCACGTGCGTGCGCCGCAGAATCTCCTCGTCGGAAACTCGACCGCCGCCGCGTACGAGGATCGGGATGCCCGAGGCGACCTCCACCACGCGGTGGTACTCTGAGGGGTCGTCGCAGGGATCGGCTTTGATGATGTCCGCGCCCATCTCGACGGCCTGGCGAACGAGCGGCATGATTTTATCGATGTCGCCGTCGACCATATATCCACCCTTCTCTTCATTCGGCTGCATGACGAGCGGCTCGACCATCAGGGGCATTCCGTACGTCTCGCAGGCCGGCTTGAGCGTGCACACGTTCTCGATGCACTGCGCATAGACGTCCGGCTCTTCGGGCAGCATGAGGAGATTCACGACGACCGACGCGGCGTCGAGCCGCAGGGCTTGACCGACCGCGTCGTCGATGAGATTGCTGAAGAGGTAATCGGGGAGAGCGCGGCCGTATACGTTGGCGACGTCGGTACGCAGCACGAGCGCGGGCTTATCCGGGCCCGGAATATGCTGCAGGTGGCGCGCCTGGCCGGGCGTAAGCTGCACGGCATCGGGCGCGGCGCGAACCACCGTCTCTACGGCCCGCGAGATATCCTCGATGCCGTCCAGGAAGGAGCGTTCATTGAAGAAGCCGTGGTCGATGGCCACGTCGAAGCATTTGCCGTCGGCGGCGAAGAGGCGGTTCATGCGAGGAGTGACGGACATACACGTGCTGGTGCGATTGTTGAACGTCTGGCGCGGCTGTAGAGCGCGTAGCGGGTTCTCAGAGTATACGACGCATGCTCGCGGAGACTCAACCGTCTCTCCGTGCGGGATCCCATGCGGCCGCCGGCCGGTGATGCGGGACGCCTGCGACCGCTGGACTCAACCGTCTTTCCGCGCGGGATCCCATATGGCCACGCCCACCCTGGAGTCCGCTGTTCCGTAATACAGATACCACTTCCCCTCGAAGGGCACGAGCCCCTCGACGAAGGTCGTTCCGGAGACGTACTGACCCGTTCGTTCGTAATCGTGCTCGGGCTTCAAGAAGGGATGATCGGTGCGATCCAGCAATCTCATGGGATTGTCGCGGTCGAAAAGCGCCTGTCCGGCCGAGTAGACGCGATTCCGGAGGGCCGGATCGCCGTAGTCACCGCTGTTGCCCGCGTTGTAGAGTACGACGATGCCGTCCTCGGTCAGGATGGCGGGAGGCCCTGCCTCGACGAGCCACGCGTCGAAGTAGCCGGGACGCGGATTGAGCACACGCACCAGATCGCCGCTCTGGTTTCGCACTTCCTCCCAGTGGATGAGATCGTCGGACGTGGCCATGTAGACGGCGGGTACGCCCCAGTACATCCAGTACTTGCCGCGGACCTTCGCGGCGACCAGCTGGTCTCCTTCTACGCGGCTCAGGACGGCGCCGGACTTCGACTCGCGGCCCAGGTCCGGAAAGAGCGGGCCATGCTTCTCCCACTGGATCAGGTCGGTCGACGTCGCCACGGCGAGCTGCGGTATTTCGCGGTTCCACTGCGTGTACGTCAGGACGTACGTCCCCTCCTCAGATTGAACGATTCGCGGATCTTCCACACCTCCCGGCCATTCGTTAGCCCGCTGAGCGTCGCGGTCTGGATAGAGGATCGGTTCGGCGCGGCGTGTGAATCGGATGCCGTCGTCGCTCTCGGCCAGGCCAATGCGCGACGTGTGCCCTCCGATTTCCATCTCGCCCGTCCGGTCTTCCGCGCGAAATAGCACGTAAATCTTTCCGTCGCGTACGACGGCGGCCGGATTGAACGTCGCCATCTCCTGCCAGCGCACGGTCTGATCCCGCATGGGGTCCTCGAAGGTGGGACCGGGGTCGGGCGTGAGGATCGGGTTGGCCCCCTCGGGCCGTACGAACGGGCCGAAGGTCCAGTCTTTGTCTTGCGCTCCGGCTGGCGGGGCGACCGACACGATGAAGATGAGAAGCAGAAACGC
>CAZXHQ010000212.1:0-6539 GCA_964640145.1 uncultured Rhodothermales bacterium
TCCGGCCGTCCTCTCGCCGCACGGACACTGGCAGGGCGGACGGTTCGAGAACACCGCGGTGGCATCCGTGCCCGGGCGGGCAATCCAGTTTGCGCGGCGGGGATACGTCGTCCTCGCCTACTCGATGATCGGATACAACGAAACGGAGGATGTCATACCGCACCGCTTCTCGGAGCCGCGCTACGAGCTGTGGGGCTTCTCGCCGATGGGGCTGCAGCTGTGGAACAGCCTCCGGGCGCTGGATTTTCTGAGCGCGCTGCCGGACGTCGATTCCACGAGGATCGGCATGACGGGGGCGTCGGGCGGCGCGACGCAGACGTTCATGCTCACCGCCATCGATCCGCGCATCAAGGTCGCCGCGCCGGTCAATATGATCTCGGCCCACATGCAGGGAGGATGCGTCTGTGAGAACGCGCCGCTGCTCCGCCTGGATGCGACGAACATCGACGTCGCCGCGCTAGCTGCCCCTCGCCCCCTGTTGATGGTCTCCACGAGCGGCGACTGGACGGCGAACACGCCTTCGCTCGAATACCCGGCTGTGCGGTCCGTCTACGCGCTCTTTGGCGCCGAGGCTCGTGTCCGCAACGTGCATCTCGACTATCCGCACAACTACAACCGGGAGAGCCGCGAAGCCGTCTACGCATGGTTCGACCGGTGGCTGAAGGATGAGGAGGCCAATCATCCGGAGATGCCCTTCGAGGCGGAGGATCCGACGGCCCTGCGGGCGGACCTGCCGGAGGCGGTACGAGAGATCGATGCGGTGTTCGAGGACTACAGGCGCCGATCCATCCAACAGGTCCATACGGCGCGTCCGACCGGCTGGACGGACCTGTACGCATACCGCGATCGGTTCGGGGCGGCGTTTCGGGAGCTGTTCCGGACCGTCCCGGACGCAAAACCCATCGATCTGGTGGCTCGCGTGCCGGAGGGGCGGACGGAGGCGAGTCCGGCCGTGCTCATCGTGCATACCGGGGAGATGGAGGCGGCGGGTGAACGGAACGGCGCCATGATCTTCACGCTCGATCCGCACCCCGATGACTTCGTCGTGCCGGACTCCATCGAGCACTGGACGACCTACAACGCGACGACGGCGGCGCGGCGCGTGGATGAGATCCGTCGTGCCGTTGAGCAGCTCCAGGCGCGTCCCGACGTTACGGAGCTCGACCTCGTCGGACTCGGAAAGGCCGGCCCCTGGACGCTGCTCGCGCGGGCGCTCGTCGACGACGTACGCAGGACGGTAATCGACTTCAACGGGTTCGAAGCCGACGAGGACGCGGCCTACGTCGAGGATTTTTTCGTGCCTCTGCTCCGGCGGGCCGGTGATTTCAAGACGGCGGCGGCGCTGATTGCACCGGCTCGGCTGGAGATCCGCAATGTCGACGACGGGCCGCTGCGCGAGTGGATGCGCGACGTGTACCACGCCGCGGGCGCGTCGGAAATGCTGGACATCGAGTGAGGCCGTCTCCGGCCGATCCAGGGATGATCAAAGCAGCACCGTGAGAAGTGCCGTCGCAATCAGCGCGGCGGCCCAGATGATGTCGATGTTGATCCAGGCTTTGCGCAGAAGCCGCAATCCGAGCTTCTCGTAGACGAAGACCGCGAGGAGACCCATCACCAGAAGATATCCGGCGGTGTGGACGGCGGTCGTCAGCAGGCCGACGATCGGCTCGGAGGGAAGTGCGGCCAGCACCGCCTCGGTATGCCCCATGTGGCCGGCGTCCGACGTCATGGTCATATGGGAGGCATGATCGTGCGCGCCGCTCGACGACGCCGTTCCGGAACCGAAGACGAACGGCAGGACCATGAGACCGGCGCCGTGGGCCGACGCCATCAGGAACGACCACGTCGTCAACTGTCTGGCTTTCACCAGCATGCCGCCGTATCGCGGATGTCCCTGCTGAAGCAGGCGGTATACGCCGAAGGCCAGGAGTACGCCCGCTACGCCCCATTTGAGGTGCGACAAAGGCACCATCTGTGCGAATACCCCGGCAACGGCGATCGCTGCCACGATCGCGAGCGCATGGCCCAGGGCCAGAGGCAGCAGCGCCCGCCACACGGCGGCACGCTGCTGCTCCTGCAGTCCCAGGCCGACGGCGAAGAGCCAGCCCATCCCCGGGTTGATCCCATGGAATGCGCCCAGCAGGAAGAGCGTCAGCCAGGTCAAGGATACGTCTAGATTCATAGGTTTCCTCCCGCAGAGAAGTCAGGCGTAGCAGAAGGAATCCGACGAGGCGTCCCCACCCTGCAGGCGGACCTGGTGCGGCCGAAGACCTTCACCGGTCTCGACAAAGAATCGCTCGTCGAACTGGATCCCGCCGTCCGGATGGGCGTCGAGCTTGGTCATCCAGCCGCGAATGCCGTCCGGATAGAACTGCGCATCCCAGGGGGAATACAGTGAGTTCGTCAGATAGACCCTGCGGCCGTCACGGCTCACCTCGACCATCTGCGGTCCGCCGTTGAGTCGCCGGCCGGGAACGCTCGGATGGGGAGCGCGGTCGACGATTCCACCGATCTTCACCGAGCCGGCGAGGGTCGGATGCATCGGATCGCTGACGTCGTACTGCTGCAGCTCCCCCGTTCCCCAGCATGAGACGTAGAGGAATCGGTCGTCGAGCGAAAGGTTGATGTCGGTCACGAGCGGTGGCACGGCGCCGAAGCCCTGAAGCAGCGGCGGCAGGTCGGCGGGATCGGCGGGCTGCGCCGGGATTTCGATCACCTTTTGCGCCTGCCATTTCGCCGTGCCGTTCTGGCCCTCTCGGCGCCACATCCAGATCGACGAGGAGAGATCCGTCAGCGAGATCACGACGCCGACAAAGCCGTAGGCCTTGCGCGGGTTGTGCGCGGGTCGGAGTTCGAGCACCATCTGCTGCTCGCTGCCGAGATCCAGCGTCTCGACGTGGCGGCGCGATTTCAGGTCCCATACGTGGAGGGCGTGTCCGTACTTGCCGCCGAGCAGGAGCTCAGGGTCCACCCCGTTGGCCACCATATTCGGCGTGCCCCATTCGCTCGTGATCATCGTGTCGTAGCCGAGGTGCCACCAGAAATCGTAGGCGAGATACTGATTGCCCCGGTCACGCTCCCAGGCCCCCTTCAGGTTGAACGTTTTGTGATCCAGCATGAAGATGCCTCCGGGTCCGTTGCCGTCGGTGGCACCGAGCGCATTGAGGTAGATGCCGTCCGGTCCGCAGTGGACCGTATGCGGCGCCATGTAGCCGGTCCGCTTCATCACCTCCTCCGGCTCGATGATCTTGACGAGCTTGGGATCGCGCGGATCGGGCTTCGTATCGATGATGTGGATGCGGGTGGAGCCGGTGCCCGGCACGACGAGGTACCGACGTTCGGCATGCGGGTGGGGGGCGTACCCACAGAGGTGGGAGCTGCAGGCGTTCCAACCAAAGTGGTGCAGCTCGTTGTCGGAGTGTGGAAATTCGACCTTATTGATCATTCGGCCGTAATCGGGCGATGCAGGATCGACGTCCACCACGCCGATGCCGTCTTTCGCGCCCTTTCCGGTGGGGTTCAGCAGGGCGACATAGGCGATCTGCTCGCCGGGCGCCTCTGCGGCGAGGTCCGGGGACGGATAGAAGCTTGGATCGGGTTTCCACGTAGCCATTGGAGTGTCCTGGATGTTTGGGGTGTAGTTCGCGGCAGCTCGGCCATAGTGAGCACGAGTCGGAGAGCATGGCGCGGAGCGGTTTCCGGTATGCTCTCTATGGTCCATGACGCGAAACCGCAGAGGGCTCCCAAACGAGGTCAGGCGCTTCGTGGAATCTTCACAGAAATGATTACTGTTCGGAGGCGTGCACCGGCGCCAGATCTGCTTCCGCGTCCTCCACCCGTTCCATCTCCTCCGCGAGCCGAGCGATCCTGGCGCGAATCTCCTGCACCTTGACGTGCTCTTCCCGGTGACTCTTGCGAAGGATTGCCAGGGCGTCGCGATAGAGGGCGGCGGCCTCCTTCTGCCGGCCGGTCCGCTCTCGGAGCTGTCCCAGATCCGCCAGCGCTTCGGCCGTATGGTGGTGGTCGGGTCCGTTCGCGCGGAGGTGAATGGCCTGAGCGGCCGTGATCAGTGACTCGGCTTCGGCATACCGCCGGCGATCGATCTGCAGGCGAGCGAGGTACCGCATGGCTACGGCGACCTCCTGGTGTTCGGCGCCGAACAGCTCACGGCGCATCGCGAGGGCCTCGCGGAAGCGGGAATCCGCTTCCTCCAGCTGTCCACGGTCGTGGAGGAAGGAGGCCAGGAATAGGACGCCGTCGGCGGTAGCCGGATGGGCTCCCAGGACGCTCCGGCGGATATCGAGCGCCTCTCGCAGCACGGATTCCGCCTCGGTCGAGCGGCCCTTCTCATGGAGCACTTCGCCGAGCTCGAACAGGTAGCTGGAGACTTCCGGATCCGATTCGCCTTCCAGGCGTCGGCGCAGCTCGATGGCGCGGCGTAGTACGGACTCTTCCTCGTCCAGGGCGCCTTTCTGGCGCAGCAAAATGGCCAGCTGGAACATGCTGCCGGTGACGTACGGATGCTCCTCGCCCTGCGTCCGCCGGTACACGTCGAGCGCTCCCCGCACCGCGGCCTCGGCTTCCTGATACCGCCCCTGAGAGCGAAGCACGGCGCCGAGCTGAACCATCGTGTAGGCCACGTCCGGGTGCTCTCCGCCCAGCAGCTGCGTCCGTATCTCGAGGGCGCGGCGATACGCCTGCTCCGCCTCGGTCCACCGGCCCATGTAGGGGAGGAGGAAGGCCAGCTGATGGTAGGTCGCCGCCAGCTGAAGGTCCGGCGGCTCGGATCCATCCTGCTCGATGGCCAGCGCGCCGCGAAGGAGCGTTTCCGCCTCCTCATACCGTCCGCGATGGGTAAGCACGCGGCCGAGATGGGTCATGCTCGCAGCCGTGGTCGGATGCTGCTCACCGAGCGTACGCCTCCGCAGATACAGCGCCCGGTCGAGGAGCGCCTCCGCGTGGTCATACTGTCCGAGGCTCTCGTGGACGCGCCCGACAACGTCCAGCAAGTGTGCCTGCAGCTCCGGCTGATCGCCCAGCGCGTCCGCCCGCGCGACGCCCCGCTCCAGCAGCTCTCTGGCGGTGACGTCGGATCCTTTCGTCGCCCGGGGATCATTCGCTTCGAAGAGCTCCATCAGAAAATTCGTGATGGTCTCCGAACGATCGAGCGCGAGCTCGGCCCGACCTCGTTCCCGACTCGCTTCGCGTGCCTGCCACAGCGCCGCGCTGAGACCACCGACCAGCGACAGCAGGACGAGCACGGCGGCGACGACGCCCACGCGATGGCGCGCGGCGAACTTGCGAGCGCGATACCGAACGGTATAGGGACGCGCCTGCACGGGCATCCCGGACAGGAACCGGTCGACGTCTTGCTTGAGCTGTTGGGCGGATCGGTAGCGACGCCCCGGCTCCTTCCGCAGAGCCATTAGCGTGATATTGTCCAGGTCGCCCCGAATCTGACGTCGCAGCCGCTCGACGGGCACCCCCCGGCCGGCACTGACCTCCTCCGGTGTGACTTCCGTTTCGGTACCGTCGGCATCCAGGACGATCGTCGGGCCGGCGAGCCGTGTACTCGGACGCTCCGGCTCCTGGTCGCAGACGGCGGCAACGAACACGTGCGTCGGACGTCCGGCGGCACGGTGCGGGCGGCATCCGGCGAGGAGCTCGTAGAGAATGACCCCCAGCGAATAGACGTCGGCCGCCGTGCTCAGGTGCTCACCCAGCAGCTGCTCCGGACTGGCATATTCCGGCGTCATCACGCGGAACGCCGTGCGCGTAACGGGCACGGCCACAGGGCTGAGATTGGGATTGAGAAGCTTGGCAATCCCGAAATCCAGGAGCTTGACCGTGCCGGCGCCGGTGACGAGAATGTTCGACGGCTTGAGATCGCGGTGGATGATCAGGTTCTGATGCGCATAGTGCACGGCGTCGCATGCCGTGCGGAAGAGCTGCAGGCGCTCGAGGACGGTCAGATGCCGTTCGTCGCAGAAGTCCGTGATGGGGCTTCCGTCGACGTACTCCATGGCCAGGTAGGAAAGGCCGTCGTCGGTCACCCCGCCGTCGAGCAGCCTGGCGATATTCGGATGATTCAGCGCGGCGAGGATCTGTCGCTCGGCGGCGAACCGTGCGACGACCTCCGGCGAATCCATTCCTCGCCGGATAATTTTGAGCGCGACGTACTGTTTGAACGGCTGCTCGCGGCGGGCGAGGTAAACCTCCCCCATGCCGCCGGCACCCAGCCGTCGCACCAGCTCGTAGGGGCCGGCTCGCCGGCCTTCCATGTCCGCAGAGGCGGCGTCTTGCTCGTCGAGGAGCTGGGATTGCAGGGCGCTGATGCCCTGCTTCAGAAAGCCGCCGGACTCGGCCATCCGGTCGGCATGGAGGAGCTCCTCGAGCTCGCGGCGAAGCTCAGGGTCGTCGGCGCACGCGGCTGCAAGAAACGCGGCCCGGTCTGCCGGTTCGTGCAAGAGTGCGGCCCGAAACAGACATTCCAGCCGATCGAAACGCTGCGTCCCCATGATCGTCCTCCGTGTCCACGT
>CAZXHQ010000213.1:0-6510 GCA_964640145.1 uncultured Rhodothermales bacterium
GGAGGTGCCCTCCTCATTCCAGACGCCGTCGTTATTGGCGGCTTTTACACGGAAGGTATATGGGCCCGGTGCGAGGTTCGTGTAATAGGCGTCGCGGCGATTGCCGGCGTCGACCCAGTCTTCGTTATATCCTTCCAGTTTGTATTTGAACTGGACCTTTTCGGAGGCCGTGAGGCTGATCCCGGTGTAATGGAAGGTGATATCCCTCGCACCGGGATCGAGCGTCAAATCGTCCTCCACGTCCGCCGGCTTGCCGTTGATGTTCATACCTTCCACGTGCACGTATGGCGGAAGGGTGTTTGCCCGCATCGCGGCGGGATCTACGACCGCCACGCCGTAATTGGTCGTGAACCAGAGGCGGCCGTCGCGGGACTTCCAGGCCGATGGCTGCGTTCCCCCGTTGAGTTCGCTGGCCTTCAGACCGTCTCCTCGTCCGAAGGTCGTCGTTTCGAGCGACGTGCTGCGGTCATTCAGCACCGATACGGCATTGATGACAGCAAATCGAACGATGCCCTGCATCGTGCCGACCCACAGGCGGCCCTGATCGTCTTCGATTATCTGGACGACGACGTCGCTCGGCAGGCCGTCGGCCGTCGTCAGACAGTTGGCGTCCGACCCGTCGATGAGGCACACGCCGTCGCCGTGCGTTCCGGCCCACAGGCGCCCCTCCGCATCTTCCTTCAGGACGAGTACATCCCCATCCACGAATCCATCCTCCGGCCGGAAGTGCTGGACGCCGTCGGGGTGAATGCGCTGAAGCCCGCCGCCGTAGGATCCTACCCAGACAGTTCCCCGGCCGTCGCCATAAATCACCGTAATCGGTACCGAGGCCAGGTGATCATCACCCTGATACGGGACGGCTCGGCCCTCGCGCACCGTCGCAAGGCCGGCGTCCGTACCCGTCCACAGCGTGCCGTCACTTTGTTCGTACAGGGCATACACGTTGTCGCTCGGCAGACCGTCTTCGCTGGTCAGGCATGAGACGTCGCCGCGATAGATGCGACAGAGTCCGCCGCCGTAGGTGCCCACCCATATTTCCCCCTGCATACCTTCGTGGAGCGCGTAGACCTGATTGCTCCCCAGTCCGTCGGCCGTTGAAAAATGCTCGGTTCCGGACGCGTCGATGCGAGTGATCCCGGCGTTCATGGTCCCAATCCACATATCGCCGCGGCGATCTTCGAGCACGGTGAAGGCCATATTGTCCGCCAGGCCTTCACTTTCGGAGTAGTGGATGAACTTCCCCTGGCGGAGGCGGTTCAGCCCCGCGCTTTCCGTCCCGATCCACAGGTTGCCCTCCGCGTCGGGCACGATCGCCCGAATGCGATTGTTGCTGAGCCTCTCTTGTGCGGAAAATCGATGGAGGTGCCCGTCCACGTACCGACAAAGCCCGTCTCCAAGTGTGCCTACCCAGACCGTTCCGGCCGCATCCTCATAGATCGCGCTAACCGCTTCTCCGCATGACGGCGCGACCGGTTCGATCCTTCCGTCGCGGAAGCGGGCCAGCCCACCGATGGCGCCGACCCACAGGTTGTCGTCGGCATCGACCTCCAGCGACCAGACCACGTCGCCGGGCAGCCCGTCCCGCCGTATGAAGGACGTAAGGGACCCCTGGCGGAGGCGGCTCAAACCGGCCTGCGTACCGATCCACAGGTCTCCGCTAGACGTCTCGGCGATCGCGAGGACTACGTCGCCGGCCAAACCGTCCCGCGTCGAGATGGTAGAAAACGACTCGCCGTCGTAGCGGCCCAGCCCCCCCTCGATCGTGCCGATCCACAGGATGCCCTCCCTGTCCTGGTAGAGCGCGCGGACATGATCGTTCGGGAGCCCGTCTCGTGAAGTGAAGGTGGTCAGCTCGCCGTCAACCATGCGCGTCAGGCCGCCACCATAGGTGCCGATCCACAAGCTACCGTCGTCGTCCGCCAACAAGGCTCGCACCTCGTTGTTGCCGAGGCCGTCCGACTTATTATACACCTGAAAGCGAGCTCCGTCGAATCGAACCAGCCCGTCCTGCGTCCCGATCCATAAATATCCGTCGCGCGTCTGCGCGACTGCTGAGACGGTATTCTGCGGGAGGCCGTCCTCCGCCGTCCAGCGGTCATGCACGAACTGCGTCAGGCTGAGCTCAGGATCGAGCGTCTCGACCTCCTGGCTCGACGCGGGTGCCGCGAGAAGCACTACCCACGCCGCAACGTAGAGTGCGTAGCGGTGCCCAGGGACGGACCGGAGAGAAAACGCCATAAGACGGCACGACAGTCGAGACGGTCGTGGCATGAGCGGGGATGAGCATCTGACATCTAATGAATCGGCTATTTTTCTCCAAACTAAATGTCAGCGGTGCGAGGGCGTCCGGTCGGTAAGCGCGGTTTCAAAAAGGTCGCCCCCGCTTAAGTTCTTCGTCGTCCTGCCGATACACGACGTGCTCTCCCGTGGAACATTCACCAACTATCTATCCTTTCGCCCACAGCCCCCGCCATGAGAGCTTCATCCTACGCGGGACGGATCGTATTTTCCGTCCTATTAACCTGTACCGTACTCCTGACGCCCGCCTGCAGCGAGCTTCCGACCGAATCGAGCGGACTTGATTCGCCTTCGCTCGTTCCTCATCTGACATCCGATAAGATCCGGCTCGCCGATCGTTTCGAGGAGGCACGGCTGGAGCATCCTTCCAAGGTCCGC
The DNA here is from genome assembly GCA_964640145.1 of uncultured Rhodothermales bacterium. GTDB lineage: Bacteria > Bacteroidota > Rhodothermia > Rhodothermales > VXPQ01 > CAZXHQ01. Next base: position 2,677 of record CAZXHQ010000213.1, read on the forward strand.
CTGCTCGACGAGGTAGGTCTCGTCATCGGCTATCGAGACAGCACGGTGAGCTCCTCACAGATAGCGATGCGTTACCAGATCGCTATGCGCTACGATTACGACGCCGTCTTCGACGGCATGGCCGGTACGGTATCGGCGAGCGACCTCCCCGAGATTCTCGACCAGATGGCCAGCGACCCCGACATCTCCTGGGTCGAGCCGGATCTCGCCCTGAACGTCATCGACCTGGTCATAAACGAAGCGCTCGGCGTCCTCGAGCTAACGACAACGACCCTGTTAGGCCTGCTGCAGACGAAGCAGATCACCCCCTGGGCGATCGGTGCCATCGGGGCCGACCGGAGCTGGACGAAATCCGGCGACGGAAAAGGGCGCGTCGACGTCGACGTGTACGTCTTCGACACCGGCGCGTACCATACTGATCTGAACGTGGCCGAGTGCCTCGATTTTACAAGCGGCGACGTGCGGGACTGCGGTCTGACGTCGGAGCTTGACGTCAACGCGCACGGGACGGCCATCTCAGGTGCCGCGGCCACCTCCGACAACAGCAAAGGCTCCGTTGGGGTCGTACCCGGAGCACGCGTCCATGCGTTCAAGGTGCTCGGCGACGAGGGCACGGCACCCTTCTCACGCGTCATCGCCGCCGTGGAGCATGTGACCGAGCGGAAGCTCGCGAATCCATCGGCGCCTATGGTGGTCAACGTGAGCCTCGGCGCAGACATCGGCACGACGGCATACAGCAGCCTGGATCTCGCCGTCGATGCGGCCATCGCGCACGGCATCACGTTCGTCGTCGCGGCCGGCAACGAGGGCATCGACGCATCGACCGTCGCACCGGCTCACGTCGAAGACGCCATCACGGTCGCGGCCTTCAATGAAGAGGGCGACTTTTCCGCGTGGTTCTCAAACTACGGGTCTATCGTCGACATCCTCGCACCGGGTGAGGACGTGGAGTCACTGACGAGCGGTAATGCCGTGAGCTATACGTCCGGAACGTCCATCGCGGCTCCTTTCGTGACCGGCGCGGCAGCGTTCATGCTGGCCCGGCATCCGGACATGTCGCCGTCTGTGCTTCGGGATCACATTGTCAAGAAGGCAGACTCCGGCGTCAAGGGCGTGCCGAAAGGCACCACCGACAAGCGGCTGAACGTATCGAGCCTTCCCTGACGCCGCATCGATCGACGGTGACTGGTCCAGAGACACCATCGATGCGCTGCGAAGCAACCACGACAACGAAGCAGGCACCCCGCTCGTATGCGGGGTGCCTGCACTCGTTTGGTGGGTCTCCGCCCGAATGATCCGACGCCGAGCACGGCGACACGATGCCGCACATGCGCCGGCGCGCGCGACGGGCTGCCGCGAGCTACGAATCCTGCGTATTCGGCATCTCGCCGCCCTCCGTACCGTGCACGGTCGGACGCTCAGTGCGTCCCTGCGGGGTCCGGCCGGAGCCTTTGCTCTTCACGGGCTGCCGCATGCGGCCGTTCCCGGTCATGCGCGGCATGAAGCGGTCGATCACTTCCTGCAGGCGCTTGTCGGCGAGCCGCAGGGCGAGATAACCGATCCCCATCGCGGCCAGCAGGCCGCCGGCGCCGATCATCCATCCGTTGATGTGACTTCGGCGGCGGAAATAGTCCGGCGCGTGTTCGCCCATGGCGTCACCCAGCTCGTATCGGATCTTGTTGATGCGTTCGTCGATCATGGCGTCTTCCTCGGCTAGTCCTCGTCGCTACCTTACCCTATATGAATGAGGATCCGGGCTCCGAGATCGCGCCCGAATGTGATTCACATGCAACATCGACGGGGGATGCGTTATTCCTCCCCAATCGGGAAAACCCGCACATCCTTCAGGAAATAGAAATGGTTTGTGGGCCCGTGGCCCTGCCCGATAGAGAGGCCGTGCCGGATGGCGTCCGTCACGTAGCGCTTGGCGCGGGCGATCGCCTCGCGAAGCGGCATCCCGCGCGCCAGGTTGGCGGCGATGGCGGAGGCGTACGTGCATCCCGTACCGTGGGTGTTCTTCGTCAGGATGCGGGGCGCGGCGAAGGTGTAGGTCTGCTTGCCGTCGTACAGCACGTCGACGGCGTCCTTCTCCTCGTCGACATGGCCGCCCTTCACCAGCGCGGCCCGGGGACCCATATCGAAGATCGCCCGGGCCGCGTCCTTCGCGTCCTCGGTCGACCGGATCTCCATCCCCGTGAGGTGCTGCGCCTCGTGGGCGTTCGGCGTCACGACGGTGGCCAGGGGTAAGAGGTCCGCCTTCAGCGTCTCGACGGCATCCTCGGCGAGTAGCCGGTAGCCGCTCTTGGAAACCATGACCGGGTCGATGACCAGCGGCGCGACCTCACGCTTGCGCAGCTTGCGAGCGACCAGCTCGATCACCGGCGAGGAGGCCAGCATGCCGGTCTTCGTTGCGCTCACGGGAATGTCTTCGTAGACCGCATCGATCTGCTTCTCGATCAGCTCGAGGGGCAGCTCGAAGGCTTCCGTGACCGCGAGCGTGTTCTGGGCCGTGACCGCCGTCAGTACGCTCGCAGCAAAAACGCCGTTGGCCTGCATCGACTTGATGTCCGCCTGTATGCCTGCGCCGCCGCCGGAATCACTGCCCGCAATTGTGAGGGCCACGTTCATACTAGCATTGCCGGATGATGGATGGGGCCGGGTGATGCCGCGCGACGCGCATAGGCGTTCCTCACGCAACCTTCTGCAGCGCGTCGAGGTACGCGTCCGCCGCCGCCTGCGCGTCATCCTTGTAGAGTATGCCGGAAAGGACCGCGACGCCGTAGGCGCCGGCTTCCAGACACGGCTCGACGCGCTCGGGCGTGATGCCGCCGACTGCGAAGACCGGCACGTCGTCTCCGATCCGCCTGCAGAACTCGCGCAGCTCGTTGACGCCCACACCCACGAATCCCGGCTTGCTTGGCGAGGCGAAGATGGGGCTGAAGAAAACGTAATCCGCCCCGTCGGCCACCGCGGCCGACGCCTCGGTCAGGTAGTGGGCCGAGAAGCCGACGACCGGCTCCGGCCCGAGCCGCTTGCGGGCGTCGGAGACGGGCGTGCCCTCCGAACCGGTATGGAATCCAGCCTCCAGCTCCGCAGCCACCTCAAGGTTCGCGTTGATGGAGATCATCGTGTCAGGCGAGAGCTCCCAGATGTGTTCGGCCAGGTCGACAGCCTGCGTCTGGAAATCGTCGTCGGAGGCGTAGTGATCGCGCAGATGCACCCACGGCACGTGGTCCGACGCGTCGAGAATCTCGCTCCACCGTTTCTTATCCGTGAACCCGTCGCCGATGAGAATGAGGCGAGGCAGCCTCGCCGAGGCCAGCATATCTTCCATGGGGCGTAGCGTGAAGATGTTGAGGCGCTTCCGTGTTGCAGCGTTCGGGGGTAGCCGATCGCCCATAATGCAACGTGCTGCGGCGCACGAGCGCGCCGGCACCGTATACGCATGATAACGAACGCTGCCGTAGATATGATACACGCCTGCGGGGCACCGATGTGCCGCTCCAGGCCCGCCGACCCTGTTTTCTCACTCGATCTCTACACGTCCCTCCACGGGCGAGGAGGCCTGGGCGTAGGTGCGGCGGGGCATCCGGCCGGACTGAAAGGCCAGGCGGCCGGCCTCCACGGCCCGGCGCATGGCCGTCGCCATCATGACCGGATGTTTGGCGTCGGAGACGGCCGTATTGAGCAGCACCCCGTCGTAACCGAGCTCCATGGCCATCGCGGCGTCGCTGGCCGTGCCGATCCCAGCGTCGACGACAAGCGGCGTCTCCTGGATGAGCTCGCGGATGAGCTTGAGGTTGTACGGGTTGACCAGGCCCTGCCCGCTGCCGA
>CAZXHQ010000214.1:0-6490 GCA_964640145.1 uncultured Rhodothermales bacterium
CATCCGCTCATGGCGGAGGGAATTGGCAACGTCGTGGAACGGGCATCCGACCTGAGCCTGGCCGGTGTGGCGACGACGTCCGCACGCGCCCTCGACGAGATCCCGCAGGTTCGGCCCGACGTCGTCGTCTCCGACCTCGCCCTGCCGGACGGCAGCGGTCTCGAGCTCATCAAACAGGTGCAGGCCTTCAATCCGGATCAACGCTTTCTCATCCTCTCCGTCTTCGGTGAAGCCATCTATGCGGAGCGAGCGCTTCGCGGCGGCGCCTCCGGCTACATCATGAAGGATGCGGCCTCCGATAAACTGCTCGACGCCATCCGAACCGTCCTACGCGGCGACCTCTACATCAGTCCGTCGCTGCGTGAACGGCTCGTCCAGCGACTGCTGACGACCTCGGACGCGGAAAACGGCGGCGATCAGCTGACCGTCCTGAGCGACCGCGAGCTCGAGGTCTATCGCCTGATCGGGTCGGGGCATGCGCGGTCGGAGATCGCCGACGCCCTGCACATCAGTCCGAAAACGGTCGAATCGCACCGGGCGAAGATCAAGGAGAAGCTCGGCTTCCGAAACGCCAGCGAGATGCTTCAGCATGCCGTCGCCTGGAGGCTCGACCAGTCCGCCCGCAACGTCAGGTCGACGAGGTCGAACGGTGTCGAGCATTCGACGGAGGAGTAACCCCTGCTCGCTTTCTTTCGTCCGAAAAGGCGTCAGGCCGCCCGCAGGACCGTAACGAGGTCGTCGACGTCGGCCACTGCCGGAACGTTGACGGCCTCCGGCCCCAGATCAATGCAGGCGTCGTTCAAAAAGTTGACGAGTGCGAGGCGCTCCTCCAGGCTCGTGGCGCCGTCGTCCAGCGTCGACATCATCTGGCTCCACGACGTATCCGAGATGTGGCCGGCCACGTATCGGGCAAACAGTAGGGAAAGCGCCGTGGCCTCGACGGCAGAAATGTCGCTCGCGGGAATTTTTGTGCGCATGACTCGTCTCCGGTATCGGGTGATGAGGATGGTACGTCCGATTACCGGTTAACGTCGCAAACTGCGTGCCATCTAGGGGGAAACCGCGCGCTTCCGGGAGGTCAGTCTTCCAGGACGATCTCTTTGCGCAGGCGCGCGACGGGGACGCCGAGCTGTTCGCGGTACTTGGTGACCGTGCGTCGGGCAATCTGAAAGCCTCGTTCTTCCAGCAGGTCGGCGATCTTCTGATCCGAAAGGGGCTTGGTCTTGTCTTCGTCCTCGACGATGCTCTCGATGATCGCCTTGACTTCCTTGTTGGATATCTCTTCTCCGCTGTCGGTGGACAACCCTTCCGAGAAGAAATACTTGAGCTCGTAGACACCGAATTCCGTCTGCACGTACTTGCCATTGACCACGCGGCTTACGGTCGAGATGTCCATCTCGATAATCTCGGCGATGTCTTTGAGAATCATGGGCTTGAGATGTCCTTCGCCGTACTTGAAGAAGTCTTCCTGAAGCTCCACGATGGCGTGCATCACCCGCGTCATGGTGTGCCGGCGCTGATGGATGGAATTGATGAACCAGCGGGCGGATTCGAATTTGTTCTTGAGAAACTTCCGCGTATCCTCTTCGACCTCTTCCTTGACGGTGTTCTTCTTCTTTTTCTGCGCCGCGATTTTTTGCAGCATGTGGCGGTACTGCTTGGAGATGCGGAGCTGCGGCGCATTGCGTCCGTTGAGCGTGATGATGAAATCGTCGTCGACGTAGCGAACCGTAAAGTCGGGTGTGATGTAGTTCTGCTGCGCCGTGAAGTCGCCCTCGCCCGGCTTGGGGTTGAGCCGATGTTGGATGAGGTCGTAGGCCTCCTTGAGCGCTTCGTCGTCGACGTCGAGCTTCTTCTTGATGGAGCCGAAGTGCTTCATCGTGAACGCCTTATACGCGTTCTCGATCATGCGGGTGGCGACGTCGCGCCCCGTCGTATCCTCCGGCATGCTGTAGAGCTGGACAAGGAGGCACTCTTGAAGGTCGCGCGAAGCGATGCCCACCGGGTCCAGCTGCTGGATGCTCTTCAGGACGACCTCCACGTCTGACTCGTCGAGCATGATGCCCTGGTTGAACATGATGTCGTCGATGATCGACTCGAGGGGACGTCGCAGATAGCCGTCTTCGTCGATCGAGCCGATAATCTGCTCCGCGATGACCTCCTCGTCCTCGCTCAGATCCAGGAAGGCCAACTGATCCCGCAGGTGCTCGACCATGCTTTCTTTCGCCGGCATGGGCGCTTCGCGGTCGTCCTCATCGCTGTGATCGACGCGCGCCTTGTAGCCGTACAGGTCGTCCGAGCTATTGATCAGCTCGTCCCAGTCGAATTCCTCTTCCTGGTCCGTCTCGTCCTCCCGGGCCTCCGCCTCGACCAGATCATCGACCACCTCGTCCTGGTCGTCGACCGTCTCGGCCTCCTCGTCCAGCCCTTCCTCCAGCAGCGGGTTGATCTCCATCTCCGCCTTGATGCGCTGCTCAAGTGCCAGCGTCGGCAGCTGCAGCAGCTTGATGTACTGAATCTGCTGCGGGGAAAGCTTCTGCTGAAGCTGCTGTTTTTGTTGGAGGTTTAGCATGGCGAAGCTACGATTCTTCGTGGGACGAATGGAGCCGCTCTTTGCGCTTCTCACAGGCTTCCCGGAATGCCCCGTACCAGCCCTCCCCGTACTTTCGAATCAGCGGCTCGCGAAGAAAGTCATATAAAGCGAGATGCATCCGTCGTCCCATCCCCACGGCAGGCGCGCATAAGGGGACCTGCTCGTAGTTTAAAGCATCGACATCTCCCAGGCTTTCCACACGCACGGGAAAAAGATGACAAGAAATCGGCTTCGGGAAATCGATCCGCCCGTCAGTGTACGCCTGCTGCAGAGCGCACCTGGCTATGGGACCGTCGTAGCTGACGAAGACGCACTCTTTGCCGTCTACGCACGTCGTGGCATACTGCTCACGACCCACCTCCTCCCACACTCCGTCTTCCTCGATTACCCGCAGCGCTTCCGGCCGTAGGTACGACCGCACGGCCGGTAGGGCCTCCTCGAGCCGCTCGCGCTCGCTGGCGTCCAGCGGTGCCCCGGAATCGCCCTGCACGCAGCAGGCGCCGCGGCACGCAGCAAGGTTGCAGCAAAACGGAGCGTCGACGAGGTCGTCAGACACCAAAACGCGCACGTCCTTGTGGTGGTCCTGGTAGGTGTCCCTGTAGGGTTCTCTGTAGTTTACTGCAAACATGGTGCCTTAAACGTAGATGGTTGCATTAGGATAGTCAACCCGGCGCCGTCGTTATCCTGTTAATTCGCGCAATTATAAACAGTTAGCCGCATCAGATGCTCCCGTGCCCCGCCGGTAGGCGCCGGCCGGAAACGTCTGCCGACCGGATACGTGGGTGGTAGGCGTCGGCAGATCGTTCCCCGATTTCTCCCGTCGCGGCCTTATCTTTCCTACGGTAGACTGGCTCTCCTTTCCTTTCCGACAGAGCACCGAATTTTATGAACGTTCCCGAGCGCAACGAGGTCATATCGCCTCGCCCGCAGCATGCTGAAGAGGATCTCGAGAAGGCGCTCCGGCCTCAGACGCTTGATGAGTTTATCGGGCAGGAGAAGATCAAGGAGAACCTCCGGGTCTTCATGACGGCCGCCCTCCGCCGGGGGGAGACGCTCGATCACGTCCTTCTGTCGGGGCCGCCGGGTCTCGGCAAGACGACCCTCGCCTATATCATCGCTGAGGAGATGGGGGCCCAGATCCGCACGACCAGCGGACCGGTCCTCGACAAACCGGCCAGCATCGCCGGGCTGCTTACCAACCTCGAAGAAGGCGACGTGCTCTTCATCGACGAAATTCACCGGCTGAGTCCGATCGTCGAAGAGTACCTTTATTCGGCCATGGAGGACTACCGCATCGACATCGTCATCGACTCCGGACCGAATGCCCGGAGCGTGAAACTGACGCTGCCGCCCTTCACGATGATCGGCGCGACCACGCGCAAGGGCCTGCTGACCGCGCCGCTTCGAGCCCGCTTCGGGATCGACTTCCGCTACGACTATTACGCGGCCCCCGTGCTGCAGCAGATCGTCGGCCGCTCGGCGAAGATTCTCGGCGTGGGCATCACCGAAGGCGGTGCTCAGGAGATCGCGCGAAGAAGCCGGGGAACGCCGCGCGTGGCCAACAGACTTCTTCGACGCACGCGGGACTTCGCCGAGGTAGAGGGTGACGGCGCCATCACGCGCGAGATCTCCGATCGTGCGCTCAATGCGCTCGACGTGGACGAGAACGGGCTGGACGAGATGGACGCCCGCATTCTGCTTACGCTCATCGAAAAGTTCGGCGGCGGCCCGACGGGCCTGAGCAATCTAGCCGTATCGGTCGGAGAGGATTCCGGCACGATCGAAGAAGTGTATGAGCCCTATCTGATTCAGGAGGCGTTTCTGGAACGCACGCCGCGCGGCCGGATCGCGACGAAGCGAGCGTACAGGCACTTTGGCATCGCCTTTTCGAAGAGCGACCGCTCCCTGTTCGACTGACCCGGCCGGATGCGTGCGCGCGTACAAAGAAGGCCCCGGTCTCATGCCGAGACCGGGGCCGTTTACCAACGTCGACGACAGGCGTCCCGCCACGTGTGAGCGTCAGAACTTGTACTTCGCTTCCCTGGACAACTCGTCGATCTTACGGCGAATGTTGGCTCGGGACTTCCCTGTCTTCTCTTCGATCATGCCCTCCAACTGGTCGCGCTGCCCCTCGAACCTGTCCAGCTCGTCATCGGTCAGCGCACCCCAGGCTTCTTTTATCCGGCCCTTCATTTGTTTCCAGGACCCTTCCATCTGCTGCTCGCGCGGCTTAGCCATAACGTACCTCTCTTCGTCTTCTCCTTGTATGATCACCACCATGTACGGTGGACCGTCTTTCTCTTATAACGACGCGTGGGAGAGACGTATCCGTCTGCTTCGCGCAAGTTGTCGCATCGTCACACCCTCGCCCAAGGTTGTAACGAACGGCGCGGGCGAGGAGGGCGGTCGTGCGGACGGACCCGCCGCAGCCGCTACGTGGCCATCCGCGGTTCCTTCTCGATGAGCTTTTGAGCGCTCAGGATGTACTGGGCCGTCGCCGCGTTCGTCGCCAGCGGTACGTTGTGAACGTTGCACGATCTGAGAAGGGTCTGAATATCCGGATCGTGCGGATGCTTGTCGAGCGGATCGACGAAGAAAAGCACGGCGTCGATCTCGCCGGTCACCACGAGCGCGGCGATCTGCACGTCCCCGCCGAGGGGTCCGGAGAGGTACCGGCCGACGTCCAGCCCCACCTTGTCGGTCAGTAATTTGCCCGTCGTACCCGTGGCGATGAGCTCGAATTGGCCGAGCACCTCCTTGTTCTGGATGGCAAAGGCCATCATGTCGGCCTTTTTACCGTCGTGCGCGATGAGCGCGATCGTCTGTATGGATTCTCTCATCGGGGCTTCACCCTGAAAGCGATGCGTTTGGGTCGGTGCCGGCGACCGGGAACACGAGCGCCGCCGCCGACGTGCTGCACACAGGATACTATACTACCATCTTGCGTGGCGGTTGTCGCGCCGTCGTGATGCGCACGGAAGCGCTTGTCTGCCGCCGGCGGGATGCCTTATCTTCCCGTCCCGCCAGAAAAAGACGCAACCCTTCTCGATATACGGACCCGATATGCCCTACGTCGTTGCAGAACCGTGCATTAACTGCAAGTATACCGACTGCGTCGAAGTCTGCCCCGTAGACTGCTTCTACGAGGGACCGAATTTTCTCGCCATCCAGCCCGACGAGTGCATCGACTGCAATGCCTGCGTGCCGGTGTGTCCGACGGAAGCGATCTATGCCGACGACGAGCTGCCGGAGAAGTGGGCCCATTATCTCGAGTGGAACGAGTACCTCGCCAATCAGTGGCGCGACCTGGGCTACAACATCACGGAGAAGACGCCCGGCCTTCCGGACGCCGAGGAGTGGGAGACGCGTGAAAAGTCCGAGGAAGACATCCTCACCTGGGATACCGGCGAAGAGTCGTAGCGTAGACCTCGGCGAGAACGAACCCCCGGCCCACCTTGATAGACGAACGGCCCTGCTGCAGAAGCAGCAGGGCCGTTCGTTAAGAACCTGGCGACGACCTACTCTTCCACCATTACGGCAGTACCATCGGCGCTGCGGAGCTTAACTTCTCTGTTCGGAATGGGAAGAGGTGGATCCTCCGCGCTATAGTCACCAGAATATCGCTACGAGCGAGAACACGGCCACCGCCGGCGGCGGTTCCTCGCCCGTGAGGTCTGGCGGCGCGCTCGGCTGCGGATCAAGCGTGATCCGCGCAAGCGCGTCAGAATGTCTGACATGATGAACGTCCGTAGCCAACAAAGGTACCACCGAAATTCGGCACCTGAGCGATGCTCGTAAAACAATAAGGTTAAGTCTGACGGGTAATTAGTACGGCTCGGCTCAACATGTTGCCATGCTTACACCTGCCGCCTATCTACGTCCTGATCTTGAACGACC
>CAZXHQ010000215.1:0-6485 GCA_964640145.1 uncultured Rhodothermales bacterium
ACCTCTACGAGCAGGCCTTCCAGTACTTCAACATGGGCTATGCGTCGGCGATTGCCTACATACTCTTCGCCGTGCTTTTCGTCCTTACGATGATCCAGTTCCGTTATTTCCGGGGCAAAGGAGGGGGGGTCGGATGACGACGCCGCGCAAACATACGGCCCGGCGGCTCTCACGCGGGAGGCGTCCGACGCGGCACGTGTTCTATGGCTCGATGGTGCACGGGGAGCCGGCCGCATGAACGTCATTCTGCGTCATAGCGCAACGAAGCGGTCCGGCCGCGTCCTCCTCTACGTGGTGATGTACGGGCTGGCGCTCCTGACAATCGCCCCGTTCGCGTGGATGGTGCTCACGTCGTTTAAGCCGATCCCTGAGATTTTCACCTATCCGCCGACTTGGTGGCCGGACGAATTTACGTTCGCGAATTACAGGAATGCCTTCGGTGCTGCGCCGTTCGGCCGCTACTATTTCAACAGTCTGTTCGTTTCCATTGCCGTTACGGCCGGTCAGCTTGTGACGTGCTCGCTGGCGGCCTACGCCTTCGCGCGGATGGAATTCTGGGGGCGCGATGTCCTCTTTTACATCTTTCTCGGGACGATGATGGTGCCGTTTCACGTGACCATGATTCCCAGCTTCATGATTCTGAACTGGCTGGGATGGATCGACACGTATGCGGCCCTCATCGTGCCCGGCCTCGCGTCGGCATTCGGCACGTTTCTCTTACGGCAGTTCTTTCTCACGATCCCCAAGGAGCTCGAGGAGGCTGCGTTTATTGACGGCTGCTCGCGATTCGGTGCGCTTTGGCGCATCATCGTGCCGCTGTCGAAGCCTGCGCTCGCGACGCTCGCCATCTTCACGTTCATGGCCGTCTTCAACGACTTCATCTGGGCGCTCGTCGTGATCGACTCGGACGAGATGTACACGGTGCAGCTCGGCTTAGCCATCTTTCGAGACCGGTATGGGACGGAATGGGGCAGCCTGATGGCGGGCTCGGTGGTGGCCACGTTGCCGATCCTGCTCGTGTTCTTCTTCGCGCAGAAGTATTTCATCCGTGGAATCACGCTTTCCGGATTGAAGGGGTGATTTCGTGTTATCAATAGTGATACACATGCTTGCAGAACGCATAGCATATATAATCACAAGCATCTGTATGAGTATATACCTGTACCACTGAACTATATCTTCAACAAACGATCTGCAAGGGGTGCTTACCATGATGAACGATCGCTACTACAAGCTACTCTCGAGCATAGCGCTCGTAGCTTTTCTATGGGCCTCTGTTCTTCCTGCGGCGGCGCAGGATGAATACGGTGTCGGTGCCACGGTCGAGGTTCCCAAGGTCGAGCCGGGAACTCTGGTACTCGATGGGGTCGCCGATGAAGGCGTTTGGGATCTGGCGCTGCAGCTCGACGCGCTCGCCAACTGGGCACCCTTCGGCGAGTTCGGGACGGATGAGCCCGATCTCGAGGTCGATGCTCGCGTGCTCTGGAGTGAGGATACGCTGTACGTCTACATGCGCGCCTTCGACAATGACCTCTTCACGGATGCGGACGAGCCCTGGCAGTCGGATCAATTCCTGATCGGAATCGATCCTACGCATGAGGGAGACTCTCTCTACGACTCAGGTTTTGGCGGAGCGCCGGAGCATGCACCGGACCTCGGTCCATACTCCTATAAGGTCTGGACGAATGGCATCACGCTAAACTGGGGAGACGTCGACCCGGTCGCCGAAGGTTGGGCGAACGGCTCCGTCGTCGTGGATGAGGATGCGCTTGAATGGGGCTTTGAGGCGGCCTTCTACGTGCCGCAGATTGGTCCGGACACGCAGATTGGCTTTAACATCGGCGGTGCGCAGGCCAGTCTCGAAGCTGAAGAGAATTCTGATGAAGGAACGTACTCGTTCTATTCGTGGCAGGTCTGTGCCGACCCGCCGGAGGGCGCCTTCTGCCAGCTCGCCGGCGGCAACATTACGAGTGACGCGAGAAGCTTCGCCACGCTCGAATTCGGTGCCGATACCGGAGACGACGGAGAATATGGCGTCGGGTTTGAGGTGGCTGTGCCCGAAATCGAGGCCGGCTCGCTCGATCTGGACGGACACGCCGACGAGCCTGAGTGGGACGACGCGCTGGTCGTCGATGCGCTTGCGAACTGGGCCCCGTTTGGAGACTTCGGGACGGACGAACCGGACCTCGACGTGGATGCGCGCGTGCTCTGGAGCGAGGATACGCTGTACGTCTACATGCGCGCCCTTGACAATGACATCTTCCGCGATGACGAAGAGCCCGGGCAGTCGGATCAGTTCCTGATCGGTATCGATCCGACGCACGCCGGCGACGACCTCTACGATTCCGGCTTCGGCGGTGCGCCGGAGAATGCACCGGACCTTGGCCCATACGCCTACAAGGTCTGGACGAACGGGATCACGCTGAATTGGGGAGACGTCGATCCGGTCGCCGAAGGCTGGGCGAACGGGGCCGTGTTCGTCGATGAAGAGGCGCTCGAGTGGGGCTTCGAGGCGGCTTTTTACGTTCCTCAGATCGGCACGGGAGCCAAGGTCGGCTTTAATATTGGCGGCGGCCAGGCCAGTCTGGAGGCGGAGGAGAACTCCGAGGAAGGTACTTATTCGTTCTACTCGTGGCAGGTCTGCGCCGACCCGCCCACTGGTGCTTTCTGCCAGTTCGCCGGAGGCAACGTCATGAGCGATGCGAGGAGCTTCTCGACGTTGCTCTTCGGGACCGACGTGGGCGTCGAGGAAGAATCTCTTTCCGAAGTCCCGGCTGAGTTCAAGGTCAAGCAGAACTACCCGAACCCGTTCAATCCGTCGACGACGATTGAATATGCGATCACGCGCGCGGGCAACGTTCAGCTGGAGATCTTCACCTCGCTCGGGCAGAAGGTCGCGACGCTCGTCGATACAAAGCGTCCGGAGGGGAGTTACCGCGTAACGTGGGAGGCCGGAGGTCTCTCCAGCGGTACGTACCTCTACCAGCTCCGCATCGACGGCGACCTCGTCGACACGAAGACCATGACGCTCATAAAGTAGAAGTTGCACGTTGCCGGTTGCCGGTTCTCCTGTCCACGATTCGAGAGAAGAACCGGTAACCGGTACCTGGCAACCAGCAACCGTTACGAATGAAAGCAGCCATCCTCGAGAAGCCCGGAAGGTTCGTGGTGACCGACCGGCCCGTGCCGGAGGTCGGAAGCGACGAGATCCTCGTGCGGACGTCGGTCTGCGGGATATGTACGTCCGAAGTCGACATGTTCGAGGGGCGCAACGAATCGCTCGAATACCCGCGCTTCATCGGGCATGAAGTGTCCGGGGTCGTGGAGGAGGTCGGTCGCCGCGTCGACGACCTCCAGCCCGGCGATCGGGTGTCGGTCTATACGGAGGGAGGCGGCTTCGCAGAATACACGGTCGTCCCCGCGAAGTGGGCCGTGAAGCTCGCGGACGAGACGCGGCTCGAGCACGCCCTGGGCGAGCCGATCGCGTGCTCGGTGAACGGCGTTGGAAAAGCCGATCCGCAGCTTAACGACCGCGTAGCGCTGGTGGGTTGCGGGTTCATGGGCCTTCTCATGTTGCAGGTCTTCAAGGCGCGCGGCGCCGGTCAGATCTTGGCGATAGACCGGCGCCGGAGCGCCCTAAAATTGGCGGAGCGACTCGGCGCCACGGACGTGATCGTGGCCGACGACCCCGCAGACGTCGTCGACAAGGTGAAAGCGATCACGGGCGGCACGGGCGTGGATATCGGTGTCGAGGCGGCCGGAATCCAGGCTACACTCGACCTAACGTCGCAGCTCGTCCGCATGGAAGGGAAACTCGAGGTGTTCGGATTTCACCAGGGCGGCCTGCGTGAGGTCGACTGGGCCTACTGGAATTGGATGGCTTTTCAGATCGTCAACGGGCATACGCGCACGCAGGCGATGTACGTGGAGGGTATGCGGATCGGCATCGGCATGATGGAAAACAAGATGCTCGATATGGAGCCGCTCATGACGCATCGATACGCGCTCGACGACATCAACAAGGGATTCGAAGACGCCTCGGCGAAGCGCGAGGGGTTCGTGAAAGGCGTCATCACATTCGAGAACGGACAGGCATAGGAAGCTATGCGAAGCATCCGGACAGGCGCATTGTACGTGGCGATCGTCGTCGCGGCGCTCGCTCTGAGCGGCTGGCTTCACGCCGCAGTCGCGCAGGGAACGGGCAAGATCTCAGGAACGGTCGTGGAAGCGGAGACGGGCGAGCCGCTGCCGGGCGTGAACGTGGTGATTGATGGTACGACGATGGGCACCACGACAGACGTCGAGGGCGACTACTTTATCGCCAACCTGGCACCGGATACGTACACCGTGCGAGCAACCTTCGTTGGATTTCGACCGGTGACGGTTCAGAACGTGCGGGTGCGGTCCAATTCGACGACCGAGATCAACTTCGAAATGCAGCCGGAGACGGTTGAGCTGACCGACGAGGTCCTGGTGACCGCTCGGCGACCTCTCGTCGAGCGCGACAATACGACGTCTCTCGTGGTGCTGGACTCGGACGAGATTACGGCACGTCCGACACGTGACCTCACCGGCGTGCTTTCGACGCTGCCCAGCATCAACGTCGAGAGCGGGGAAATGGTATTTCGCGGGGGCACGATCGATCAGGTCGCCTTCGTCATGGACGGGCAGCGCGTCCGCAATCCTGTCAACCACGCCCCGTATACGCGCATCAACCTGAGCTCCATTCAGGAAATGGAGGTCATCACAGGCGCCTTCAATGCGGAGTATGGTGAGGCGCGCTCAGGCATTATCAACGTGATTACAAAGGAAGGCGGAGAGGACTACGAATTCTTCTTTGATGGGCGCTACGAGCCCCCCGGGGTGCGGCACTGGGGCCCGGGCCTCTACGACCGAAGTACGGACCTCTACTGGGAGAATACGCACGCGCGGCATCTCGAGTGGTGGATCGAATATCCCGATATGTGGGTCGATCCGAACGGCAACCGGGGAAGCAGCCCTGAGAGCATCTGGACCCCGGAAGAAGCTCATCAGCAGTATCTGGAGACGCACCAGGCGCTGACGGACTACGACGAGATTCCGACCTATCAGACGGAGGTCGGTCTCGGCGGGCCAGTGCCGCTGCTCGATGATCTGTACTTCTATGCGACGGGTAAGTACCGTTCTCAGCCGCCAGTGATGGGCAATGCCTTCCGAGAGCGCGGCACGTGGTTCGATGGAACGTTCAAGCTGACGTGGCGGATCGGCAACGGAAAGAAACTGAGTGCGTCAGGTTTTTACGGAGCTGACGATTCAGGCTGGGGATTCTGGCCGAGTGAGTTCTGGGCCGATACATACGGCAACAACTCGCGCTACGCGCATTTCGACCAGGCAGGCTTTCAAGAATCGACCACGCAGGGCCAAACGCTCCGCTATACCCATGTCCTCAATTCGGCGTCGATGTACGAGGTGAAGTTGTCTCGGCTGAATGCCTTCCGTAAGAAGTGGATCTTCCCGGGCGACTCCGTGGGCTGGGACGCCACAGAGGCGGCGCGCGACAATCTAAGGGCGGTCGGACCGAATGGATCGCCGATCGCAGGCGGACACAGCAATCGGATCGGCTTTCACACGTCCGGGTACCTGTCGAGGTGGGACAACCGGAACGCCGAATGGACGCTCGAGTCGTTCTACAGCAACCAGTTTAACAAAGTCTGGCAGTTCAAGACCGGCATTGACCTGACGTATTATGACCTCGACCATTATAACGAGGCCAAATTTCCGGCAAACAGCCTGGACGACAACGTATACAATCCGATTCAGGGTGCCGCATACACGCAGAACAAGATCGAGCTGGGCGGCTTCATCATGAATGCCGGTCTTCGGCTGGACGTCTACAACCCGAACGAGAACGACTTCGTCGACCTTTTTGACCCGCTGGCCGGAGAACAGGAACCGGTGGGCTGGTTCGGACAGCTCAGTCCTCGGCTCGGCGTATCGCATCCGATCGACGAGAATACGGTGCTGCACTTCTCGTACGGACACTTCTTCCAGCGGCCGTCCTTCTTCGACAACGGGGAAGGCCTCGGAGGCAATGTGTTCGGAAGTCTCACGACGATGATCGTGGCTGACGAGAGCGGGGACACGCCGGGCATCCCGGTTCAGCTCGGGAATCGAAGCCTGCGTCCGACCAGAACGGTCAACTACGAGGCCGGCATCGAGCGCAACTTTATGGACTTCTTCGTGCTCGACGTCACCGGATTTTTCAAGGACAGCCGGTTCACGTTGCGTACCATCGAGGTCAGTACGCCGGGCGGAACGTATCGCACGAACGGAAACGGCGACTACGGCGACGTGCGGGGCTTCGAGATTTCGCTGCGCAAGGTTCCGTCTGTCATGCCGTGGGGCGCCTTCTGGGGCTACGCCAACTATACCACGCAGACTCGCATCTTCGGCCGTAGTGGGAATCCGGTCGCATTTTCGCCGGATCAGGTACGGTTTGCGCCGTC
>CAZXHQ010000216.1:0-6478 GCA_964640145.1 uncultured Rhodothermales bacterium
GCGAGATGTCCATCACGGGCGTCCTGCAGCAAACTCGATCTTCGTGATACGCCCTTCCGGGCCGACGGCCCACGCGGCATGCGGACCGGCCGCGTCGACGCTCCAGTATGACAGGGAGTCGAGGTCCGTCCACGAGGCGGCGTCCGTCGCGGAGTAGGCAGCTCCGCCGGGTCCGACGGCAATGAGCACGTCCAGCTCCGGCACGTACGTCGAGCCGTAGACGGCGCCGGGGAAGGGCGGCGCGGTCGCGGGACGCCAGGTACGCCCGCCGTCATCCGTTCGAACGGCGTTTTCCTGCATCTCGTCCGGGCGCCTCAGGTCACCGCCGAGCGCGACCCCGTGCCGGTCGTCCCGAAAGGCCAGCGTCGTAATACCCGTCGCTTCTCCGCCCTCCAGCGGCGTCGCACTGCTGGTCCACGTCGCGCCGCGGTCGTCCGTCCGAAGTACGCGAGGCGCGTCGGTGTTGCCCGTGCCGATCCAGGCCGTCGCCTCCCCGTGCGTCACCAGGCAGGTTCCACTGGCTGCGAATCCTCCCTCTCCGGCAGCCGCGGCGGGACGCTCGTCCAGCGGCAGTACCTCCCACCGGGTTCCGCCGGTCGATCGAGCGATCGGGAAGATTCCCTCCACGGCGTCGCTGAAGGCGAGACCGGATCCATCGTCCCAGAAGTCGAAGCAATCATAGAATGCATCCGCCATCGGATTACGAAACACGAGATCCCAGGAGGTCCCGCGGTCCGTGGTCCGGTAGACGCGGGATGCATCGCCCGGACCGATGCTCAGCAGGTAGACCTCGTCGGCGCTCGCCGCGTGAACGTCGCGAAACTGCAGCGTGTCGGCACCCGGAACCCCGCCCAGCTGCCAGGATGCGCCTCCGTCGACGGTCCACGCATAGCGGCCTCCGGTACCCGCCGTCCAGGCCACGCGATCGGATAGGACGTCCAGCCCGATGAAGAGGATGTCCGTACCGGACACCTGGCGATGCAGCACCGGCTCGGCCCCTCGTACGGCGACATCGCGCCCGACGCACCCTGTCAAAAAGAAAAGCAGGAACAGGATCGGTCGTCGACCCGTGTGGATGACCGGTCGGCAATCGTCGAGCATCGATCTGATGTCTGGTCACGTACGTCCGCGTGCATTCAAACGCCGCCGTACCTCGTCGCCCTCGCCAAAGCCAGGATTCGGTACGGGCACGTCGTCGTTTTCGGTGTCCTACGCCGGCTTACGCCGCGAGCCACGGGGAAGATCTCCGCCTCGCGGTACGCTGTGCGGAACGGAAATGCCGCGAGCCAGTCAAAAGAGCGCTAAAAGCGCTTTCAGCGCCTGCGCCTCGAATCACTTGACTCCGACGGCGGCGGCTCCCCGGGCCCACGGCCGGATTCAGGGGCTCTTCTCCTCCGGCGCGATTCAGCCCGTCGGGTGCGCGCGATGCTGCCAATACCATCCACCATTGGAAGAAACCATGGTCACACGACGCTTCTGCTCCTTCGTGCTAGCCGCTGCCGCGGTGCTGCTTCTGGTCATCGTCACGCCCGTCAACGCGCAGAAAGGATTTGGCAAGACCCTCCTGGTTTCCGGCGGCGAGGTTTTCGTCGGAGAGCCAGAGAACGTCTATCGATCCGGCGCCGTGCATGTCTACGCAAAGGACGGTGCCGAGTGGACGCAGATCGCCGAACTTACCGCACCCGATGCCGAGATGGGTGATTATTTCGGACAGAGTATGGCGATCGACGGCGGCCGGCTCGTCGTCGGCTCTACGGGAGGTGAGAACAACCCCGGCTCAGCCTACGTCTTCGAACGCGGCGAGGACGGGTGGACGTACGGCGCGACGCTGTCCGCCGGCGGGATCGAATCGGACGACCGCTTTGGCTTCGCGGTCGGACTCGCCGGAGACGTCGCCTTCGTAGGCGCTCCGGGAAGCGACGAATCGCCGGGCCGTACCTACGTCTACAAACGTGGCGAGGACGGCAGGTGGACGGAGGCAGCTCAGCTCGAAGGAAGCTCCACGGAGGACGGCTCTGCATTCGGAACGGCGATCGTCGCGGAGGGCGGGCGCGTGTTTGTCGGCGCGCCGGGCCAAAACAGGGAAGCCGGCGGCGTCTACATCTTCGAGCGTGACGACGCCTCGGACGACTGGATCGAATCGATCCTGTTGGAGGGCCGCATCACGGAGCAAGGCGATCGGTACGGGGCGTCGCTCGACTTCATCGAAGACGAGCTGATCGTGGGCGTCCCACAATTCGCCGGCCGCGTCGGCGGCGCCATCGTCTATCGCGAGCAGCCGGAGAACGGCGGGTGGCAGGGCGCCTCTCTGCTGCTGCCGTTCAGCACGCCGAACGCGCCGTCGTTCGGCAGCGCGGTGGCCATAAGTCTTGACGAGGTATGGGTGGGCGCCCCCATGGGCGCCCTCCTGAACGGCAGCGCCTACCGGTTCATCAGAGGCGATGACGGCAGCTTCGAGGCCTCATCACCGCTGCCGGCCGACGATCTCCAGCGGGGCGACCGGTTCGGAGACGCGCTGGACGTTGACGGCGGGGTAGGCGCGATCGGCGCGCGCGGCGACGACTATGGAGCGGGCGGCGTGATCGTGTATGAACGCGGCAGCGACGGACACTGGGCGCACGCCGCCACGCTCCGCAGCGCCTCGGTCGGCCTGCAGCCGATCACGGGCAGCATCGCGACCTGCGAGGACGGAGCCGCGCGCATGTTCGACTGCGATCAGGTCGACCTCCTCTCCTTTCTCCCCATCAGCAGCCTGGGCGGTGCTCGCGGCGTACAGCTCAACGACATCTGGGGATGGACCGACCCGGCCTCCGGGCGCGAATACGCGCTCGTGGGACGCGTCGACGGCACAGCGTTCGTGGACGTAACCGATCCCCATAACCCGCGGTATCTTGGCGAGCTTCCGAAAACGGAGGGCTCGCCCGGATCGGTATGGCGCGACATAAAGGTCCATCAGGACCACGCCTTTATCGTAGCCGACAACGCCGGACAGCATGGGATGCAGGTGTTTGACCTGACGCAGCTCCGCGCCGTCGGAAGCCGGCCGCCCGTCACGTTCGAGCCTACGTCGCGCTATACGGAGATCCACAGCGCGCACAACATCGTCGTGAATACGGAGACCGGATTCGCCTATGCCGTCGGAAGCAGCGGCGGTGGCGAGACCTGCGGCGGGGGCCTGCACATGATCAACATCCAGGATCCTACGAATCCCACCTTCGCAGGCTGCTACGCGGCGGAAGGCACCGGCCGTGCAGGCACGGGCTACACGCACGACGCACAGTGCTTCATCTACAACGGCCCTGATGCCGAGCATTCGGGCCGCGAGCTCTGCTTCGGCTCGAACGAGACGGCACTGAACATCGCGGACGTGACGGACAAGGTGAATCCGCAAAGCATCGCGACGGTATCCTATCCGAACGTCTCCTACACGCACCAGGGGTGGATCAGCGAAGACCACCGATACTTCTACGTCAACGACGAGCTCGATGAGATCAGCGGGAACGTGGATCAGACGCGTACGCTCATCTGGGACGTCACCGACATCGACGACCCGCAGCTCGTCAAGGAATATGTGTGGGGCACGGAAGCCTCCGACCACAACCTGTACATCCGCGGCAACCTGATGTATCAGTCGAACTATGCGAGCGGGCTGCGAATCCACGACATCAGCGATCCCGAGAATCCTAGAGAGGTCGGATTCTTCGACACCATGCCCGTCGGCGACGGCGGCCCCGGTTTCTCCGGATCATGGAGCAACTACCCTTTTTTAGAGAGCGGGACCATCATCGTCTCCAGCATCGGTGAAGGCCTTTTCCTCTTGAAGAAAAAAGAGGAGATCGGGCTCTAACGACGTCCCCGGGTCCGGCCTGCGCGCTCGGTTCGGTGCGGCCCGGCTTCGATCTTCCGAGACGTTCTTCGCTCACCGTACGTATATGTGGCAGCGCAATCCTATCCCGGTTCTCGTTCTGGCGGCGCTTCTTGCGGGTTGTGCGCCGATGCTCGGTTCGAGCGACCGCGACGTCCGCTTCTCCAGGGATGTCCTGCCAGTCATCCAGGAATCCTTCGCCCCGCTGCTTACGGAGGAGTCAGGGCTCGAGGCGGACTCCTGGGAATCGCTCATCCGCGGTTCGGATCAGGGCGAGGTCATCATCCCGTTCGATGCGGATCGAAGCCTTCTCGTCGAGCTTGCCAAGCGGGCCGGAGCCGGCGGACCGAGCCCGGAAGAAATCACGATCGTCCGGCGCTGGATCGAGGCCGGCGCGCCGAGCGATGCCGGAGAGATTCCCTACGCCGATTCCGACCAGCTCCTGTACGTGTGCAACCAGGGATCGGCCGTGATCTCCGTCATCGACATGGAGGCTCATCTGGTCGTCCGCACGATAGACCTGCGCGATCTCGGCTTCTCGGACGCCGCGCGCCCGCACCACGTGGTCGTCTCGGCCGACGGATCGCACTGGTACGTATCGCTCATCGGCGAAAACACGGTGTTGAAATTCACCCGGGAGAACGAGCTCGCCGGACGCACCGAGTTTGAAGCTCCGGGTATGCTGTCGCTGGACGACGACGCCGATCGCCTCTACATCGGCCGATCGATGAGCGCCGTGAACCCCCCGCAGCGCATCGGCGTCGTCACGGAGAGCGGCATGGCCGTCGAAGAAATCGACGTCTTTTATCCGCGGCCGCACGCACTGACGGTGTCGCCGGACGGACGCCATGTGTACAGCGCGAGTCTGGGGGTGAATCAGATCGCCGCAGTGGATGCGAACACGTCTAACGTGGAGATCACGGAGATTCCGGGGCCGCATCACAGCCTCGTGCAGTTCGCCATCGCACCCGACGGCGAGACGATGATCGGCGGCGGCGAGATGAGCGGCCGGCTTCTGTTTTTCGACCTCGACGCCCCGATGCAACCGCGCGTCCTGAAATCGATCGACCTGGGCGGCTCGCCCTGGCATCCGTCGTTTGTACCGAACGGCGCCCGTGCCTTCGTGCCGCGCAAGGGAGCCGACGCCGTATCGGTGATCGACATGTCGTCCCGGGAACAGGCCGGCGTCGTCACCGGGTACGGCTTCGCCCAGCCCCACGGCAGCGCCGTCCGCCCCGACGGCCGGTACGTCTACGTATCCAACAACAACCTCGACGAAGGCTACACGCCGCGCTACCACGCGGAGGGGGATCCGAACGGGTCGGTCGTCGTCATCGACGCTCAAACCCTCGAGGTTGTCAAAGTCATCGAGGTCGAGCAGTATCCTACCGGCATCGGCACGCGTCCGGCATACTGACGGATGGAACGACTTCACGCTCTTCTCTTCTTCGTCGCATGCGCCGGGCTTGCCGGCTGTTCGGCCATCGGACCGTCGCTGGACGGCTCGAAGGAGGCCCCCACCCTGCCCTCCGAACGCGCCGTCGCGCCGTTCGACGTGCACAAGCCGGATGGCGGGCCGTACGCCTTACCCTTCCTGGGGGGGCTGACCGTGCCCCGGCCGCAGTTCGTCGACATCGACGGGGATGGAGATCCGGATCTATTCGTCCAGGAGTACACGGGATCCGTGATGTTTCTGGAGAATGTTCGGGGGGATTCGGGGTACGTGTGGCGATCCGACAAGTACCGCGATCTGGATGTGGGAGAGTGGTACCGCTTTGCCGACGTAGACGGCGACGGCGATTACGACCTGCTCGCCGAGGAGCCTTTCAGCTACATCCGGTACTACCGCAACGTGGGTTCGTCGACCTCGCCCGAGTATGAGCTGGCCGCCGACACGCTTCGCGACGTGAATGGAGATCCGATCTTTTCCGACCGGCAGAACATTCCCAACGTAACGGACATCGACTGCAACGGGGACGTCGACCTCTTTATCGGACGGCTCGACGGCACGATCACCCGCTACGAGGCCGTCGAGACCGAGCCCGTCCCCGTCTTCCGGCTCATCACGGAGCGGTTCGAGGACATCGAGATCGTGGCCCAGTTCGGACAGCCGGGGACCGATGAGCCCTCGCCGATGCCGAACATTCCGGGCGGGGATGTCGACGAACGCGGTCCGTCGGCCCCGGAGGGCGCCGCCCCGCGGACGGCGGGGCTGACCGACGACGACGGCAGCCTCCACGGCGCCAACACCATGGCCTTCGCCGACATCGACGGGGACGGCGATCAGGATTTGTTCTGGGGCGATTTCTTCGAGCCCGGTCTCCTGCACATCGAAAATACAGGGTCCTGCCGGAATCCGGTGCTGAGCGGCGAGCCGCGACCCTTTCCCCCCACCGACCCCGTCCAGTCGAGCGGCTACAACGCGCCCACGTTCGGCGACGTCGACGTGGACGGCGACATGGACCTCCTTGTCGGAGTGCTGGGGGGCGCCTTCAATCCCAACCGAACCGCCGCCGCCAACCTGTACTACTATGAACAGCAGTCCGACGGCCGCTTCGAGCTGCGCACCCGAAGCTTTCTCGATCAGATCGACGTCGGCAGCGACAGCCATCC
>CAZXHQ010000217.1:0-3703 GCA_964640145.1 uncultured Rhodothermales bacterium
TGAGTGAGCTGTTCGGCGGCGACGTCGACGTGGTCACCACGGACGGTCTCAGCCCCCACATGCGACCCTACCTTGAGGAGGACCTCATCTGGATATGAGTCACCGGTCCGACCGGGTCTTCCTCACGCACATGCTGGAGGAGGTCACCTTCATTCTTGACCTGACCACACGGCACACCGCTCGTTCGAGCCTCTCACAGCGGACGAGGTCCTCCAGCGGGCTGTGCTGCGGAGCCCGGAGGTCATCGGGGAGGCGGCAAAGAATCTCACGCCAGGAAGTCGACCGGCGATCTTCATCCCGGGCCGGTCGCATCCGAGTTGCTCTGGTCAGCGCAGGCGTAGCTGCGGCATAGGCGGGATGTTTCACAGGCCCCTTCGGGGCGACGTGGCGCTCGTCGCACCCGGCGTATACGACGTACTGTGGTTGGGTGTGGTCACCGGAAGCACGGTTCGGTCGGAGCGGGTCGAGCACGGAGGCGGACGTTCGAAACTTGCTTCTCCGGATTACGAGCAGGACGCGGCGCTCCCCCTCATGGCGGTCGACAGATGACGCTATGCCTTTACGTCTTCGCGAGTCATTTCTCCCTCCACCAGACGCCAGATTCCGCGTTCGTTCCGGTCGCGAAGCTCCGGCGGAAGGGCCTCCTGCGGAAAGCCCTGGTAGCAGATCGGGCGGGCGAACCGGTGGATGGCTGCCGTGCCGACCGACGTGCTTCGAACGTCCGTCGTCGCCGGGTACGGTCCGCCGTGGTGCATGGACGGGCACACCTCCACGCCCGTCGGATAGCCGTTGAAGATCAGGCGCCCGACGCGCCGGCGCAGCAGCGTCACGAGCCGGCCCGCCTGCCGGAGATCGTCGGCCGTGCCGTGCAGGGTCGCGGTCAGATTGCCTTCGAGCGTCGCGGCAACGCGCTCCATATCCTCCAGTGACGCACAGCGGACTACGACGGTGCTGGGCCCGAAGACTTCTTCATGGAGCGTAGGTTCGCGCTGATATACGGCCGCGTCGGTCGCCAGCACCGCGGCGCCGGCCCGGTCGTCTCCGGCGTCGGCACGCGCTGCGACGCGCACGCCGTCGAACGACGCGAGGGAATCGACGCCCTGGACGTAAGCATCGCAGATGCCGCCGTGCAGCATCGTGAACGGAGGGGTTCGGGAGAGCCGCTCGGTCAGGGCGTCCACCAGCGCGTCGAGGTTGCCGTCCCGTATGCCGAAGACAAGCCCGGGCTTCGTGCAGAACTGACCCGCCCCGAGCGTGACGGAACCCGTCAGGCCCTCGGCAAGGGCCTCGCGCCGCTCTCCTAATGCGCCCGGAAGCACGAAGACAGGGTTTACGCTGCCCATCTCGGCGTAGACGGGAATCGGCGAGGGGCGCGCCGCGGCCGCGTCGAAGAGTGCCCGGCCGGCGCGGAGGGACCCTGTAAATCCGACCGCCTGCAGGAGCGGATGGCGGACGAGCGCCCGGCTGACGCCGGGATCGGCGCCGTGGACCATGGAGAACGTGCCCGAATGAAAACCGGCGTCGTCCACCGCCCGCGAAAGCGCCTCGGCGACGAGTTCCGACGTTCCGGGATGGGCCGGATGCGCTTTGACGATCACCGGACACCCGGCGGCGATCGCCGACGCCGTGTCGCCGCCCGCAACGGAGAAGGCGAGCGGAAAGTTGCTGGCGCCGAAGACGGCTACGGGCCCGATGGGGATGAGCATCCTCCTCACGTCGGGCTTGGGGGACGGCTCACGGTCGGGCTTGGCCGGATCGAGGCGGGCATCGACCCACGAGCCTTCGCGTACGAGACGGGCGAACATGCGCAGCTGGGCGGTCGTTCGGCCGCGCTCGCCTCGAATGCGTCCTGCCCCGAGGGCCGTCTCGGCGGCGACGCGCTCGACGAGCGGCTCGCCCAACGTCTCGATACGATCGGCCATTCCGTCCAGAAGATCGGCTCGGTCTTCCGGGCGGCGGCCTTCGTCCGCGGCGAAGGCGGCATCGGCCTCCTGCAACGCTCCATCGATCTCGTCCTCCGTCGCATCATGAAACGTGCCGGGCAGCGCATCGCCCGATGACGGATCGGTAGCCGTGTACGTTGCGGAGCCGCGCTTCGACGGTGCACCTCCGATGAGATTGGCTCCGTGGAAGGCGTAATCATTCATGGTGCTGTACGACGTGGTTTTCGAGAGTACCTATCGGTTCGATCGTAATGCGGACGCGGTCCCCGGGCACGAGCGTAAACGTGTCGGGCGGGACGATGCCGGTGCCGGTTAGAAGAAAGCAGCCGGAGGGGAAGGTGTTGTCGAGAAACAGGTAGCGGACCAGATCCTCGGGCCTGCGCTTTAATTCGGTGAGCGCGATCTGGTCGGCGAAAATGATTTCGCCGCCGCGTACGATGGCGAGCTGAATCACCGTTTCGGGCGGCAGCGGTGCCGCAGGAACGAGCAGGCCCGGGCCCAGTCCGCAACACTGGTCGTACACTTTTGCCTGCGGAAGATACAGGGGATTGTCTCCCTCGATATCCCGAGCGCTCATGTCGTTGCCGATCGTGTATGCGAAGATGTCCCCGCCTGCGTTGACCGCCAGAGCCAGCTCCGGTTCGGGAACGTTCCAGCGGGCGTCTCGCCGGATGCGCAGGGCCTGTCCGGGGCCGGACACCCGGTGCGGCGTCGCTTTGAGAAAGAGCTCGGGGCGCACGGCGTCGTAGACCCGGTCGTAAAAATCGCCCCCGCCCGCATCCCTGGCCTCCGACATCCGGGCCGCCTTGCTGCGGACGTACGTGACGCCGGCCGCCCATACCTCCTGGCTTCCGATCGGCGGAAGTAGTTCGTACGGCGAGGGTGGATCGATCCGGTTCTCGGACCGGGCCGCCCCGTCGAGGCGGCTGCGGAGACTGGGATCGTTGAAGAGATCGTCCCAGCCCGCATCGGCGATGCGATATGCCTGCCCGCCGACCTCCGTTACGGGTCCGCTCTTCGTCCGGTAGAGCCTGATCAATCGGTCCGCCATGTTCGAAAAAACGATTTGCTGGACGTTCACGGAGGGAAGCCGGCGGCCCGCCGACCCGCCGGACCGAACACGCGCCGCAAATGTTACGTGGACGGTTTCCGGACGGACGGAAATGGCTTTCCGTTCCGGAAAGCCGCCGTCTGCCGGACGAACGCCTCCACGTCGCCCGCGCCTCGACTGCCGGAGGCACCTGGCCGCCGAACCGAATACATGCCGGCAAGACGTGGACGGTTTTCGCGCATCGACCGCCTCAAGAAACTAGGTGTCCGCGTTTCTTCCATCCATAACACGGCGGCGCGGCGCCGGGAAAGTTGCTCTCAAGAAACTACGTGCCCACGTTTCTTCCATCCGTAACCCGGCAGCCGAGCGTCCGGGAAAGTTGCTCCCAACAAACTACATACGCAAGTTTCTTTCATTTATAACGCGGAAGCGCAACGCCCCGGTTGGGTGCTCTCAAGACTTTACGCGCGCATGCTTTCTCCCTCCATTTCCCGGAAGCGCCGCCCCGGCTCGCTTACTTATAGTACGGGACCGTACGCGCGTGACTGCGACGGAGCGCCCCGTTCAAACGGTGAGGGCGTGGAAGCGTATATAGAGACCTTCCGGGTTGCTGAAGTGTACGGCGATCGCCGGGGCCTGCCGGCGCGGAAGCGTATATAGAGACTTTCCGGGCCGCCCAGCCGAGGGCCGCCACGTGCGGTGAGACGTG
>CAZXHQ010000217.1:3803-6477 GCA_964640145.1 uncultured Rhodothermales bacterium
CATCACTACTCGACGAAGTCTTCTCGCCCTCGGAGCCGTCCGTGCTCGACGTAGCTACCGTCGGCACGGGTCCCGAGGGACGTCTGCCGATCACGCCGGAGGAGCTTCGCGACTCGTCGTCGGGCGATCTATTCGCGCTGACGCAGAACGTCGGCATGGGTTGGAACCCGGCGGAGGCGGGCCGCAAACCCTTTCTTATCCTCAGCACCTCCGGCGGCGTGCGCGCTCCCGACGGCACGCCGATCGCGCTCGGATATCACACCGGACACTGGGAGATCGGCCTGCTCGTCGAAGAGGCGGCGCACGAAATCCGCCGCCGCGGCGCCGTCCCCTTTGCAGGCGCCTGTTCGGATCCGTGCGACGGCCGCATGCAGGGTACGGCTGGCATGATGGACAGCCTGCCCTACCGGAACGACGCCGCACAGGTCCTTCGCCGCCTCATTCGATGTCTTCCCACCCGCCGTGGCGTGATGGGCGTGGCCACGTGCGACAAGGGGCTGCCGGCCATGATGATGGCGCTGGCGTCCTTGAAGGATCTGCCGGGGGTCCTCGTGCCGGGCGGCGTGACGCTGCCGACGCGGCACGGCGAAGACCTGGGCGCCGTCCAGAGCCTTTCGGCGCGCTTCGCGCAGGGCGAGATCTCCCTCGAGTACGCGCAGGAGATGGGCTGCAAGGCGTGCGGCTCGCCCGGAGGTGGCTGCCAGTTTCTGGGTACGGCGGCGACCTCGCAGGTGGTCGCCGAGGCGCTCGGGCTGACCGTGCCGCATGCCGCGCTCGCGCCGTCCGGCCAGCCTGTCTGGAAACAGATGGCGCGCACGTCGGCCCGCGCGCTCATGGAGCTTGAGGCGGACGGGCGTACGATGGCGGACGTCCTCACCGAACGGTCGCTGCGCAACGCCATGGTGGTGCATGCGGCCGTCGGCGGGTCGACGAATCTGCTGCTGCACATTCCCGCCATCGCCCATGCGGCGGGACTGCCGCGTCCGACCGTGGACGACTGGATCGACGTAAACCGACAGGTACCCCGGCTGGTCGACGCCCTGCCGAACGGACCCGTCGGCCATCCCACCGTGCGGGTCTTCCTCGCCGGCGGCGTGCCGGAGGTAATGCTCCATCTCCGGCGTCTCGACCTGATCGACGTGGACGTCGCGACGGTGTCGGGCGAGCCCCTGGGCGTCTTGCTCGACCGGTGGGAGACCTCCGAGCGGCGGACGCGTCTTCGCAGCATATTAAAGCAGGAAGACGGCGTGGATCCGGAGGACGTGATCATGCGTCCGGAGCGAGCACGTGAGCGCGGACTGACGAGCACCGTCACGTTCCCGCGCGGCAATCTCGCTCCGGAGGGCTCCGTCATCAAGAGCACGGCGATCGATGCCTCCGTCGTCGACGACGACGGCGTGTACCGCAAGCGCGGTCCGGCGCGGGTGTACGTGCGCGAGCGTGACGCGATTGCGGCTGTGAAGGGCGGCGAAGTGGAGCCGGGCGACGTCATGGTCCTCCTCTGCGCGGGACCGATGGGCAGCGGCATGGAAGAGACGTACCAGGTGACGGCCGCCTTGAAATATCTCCGGTGGGGTAAGGAGGTGGCCCTCGTGACGGATGCCCGCTTCAGCGGCGTGAGCACGGGTGCGTGCATCGGACACGTAGGTCCGGAAGCCCTTGCGGGCGGTCCGATCGGCAAGGTGCGCGACGGGGACGTCATCGAGATCAACGTCGACCGAAAGCGGCTCCGCGGATCGCTTCACCTGATCGGCGAGGCCGGCGATCCGGCGTCCATGTGGAGCGTCGAGCGCGGGAATAGGTTGCTGGCCGTGCGGCGGCCTCGCCGAGATCTGTCGTCCCATCCCGAGCTGCCCGCCGATACGCGGTTGTGGGCGGCGCTGCAAGAGGTCGGCGGCGGGACGTGGGGCGGCTGCGTCTATGACGTCGACCGGATCGTTGACCTGCTGCGGGCGGGCATCGAGCACGAGTCCGCCTTCTCCCACTGACGAGCCGCCGCGGGCACCCTCATGCTTCTCATCGTCCTGCTCCTTCTCAGCGTCGGCCTCATCGTCTTCACGACGACGAAGCTGAACCTGCACGCCTTTCTCGCGCTGATTCTCGCTGCGCTCTTTTTCGGACTCGCATCCGGGTTGGATCTGCTGGTGCTCGTCGAATCGATAGAGGACGGATTCGGCGGCGTGATCGGCGGCGTCGGAATCATCATCATCGCCGGCGTCATCATCGGGGCATTTCTCGAGCATTCGGGTGGTGCGGCTTCGATCGCAAAATGGGTGTTGATGCGGGTCGGGCCGAAGCGCGTCCCCCTGGCCATGTCGATGGTCGGCTACGTGAGCGCCATACCGGTCTTTGCCGATTCGGCCTTCGTCATGCTCGCTCCCCTCAATCAGGCCTTGACGGTGCGAGCAAAGCTGTCGCTCGCCACCACCGTGATGGCGCTCGTGCTGGGTCTGATGACCGCACATACGATGGTGCCGCCCACGCCGGGTCCCATTGCCGCTGCGGGTATTCTCGGTGCGGACCTGGGGCTCGTCTTGGCAATCGGCCTGCCGGTCTCCTTCGTCGTCGTACTTCTCGGATGGTTCTACGCCGAGGTGTGGGCCGGCCGCGTGGTGCTGGATCCGGCCGATGGGATCATCGAGCCCGACACGGCGCCGCACCCCCATGCGCCGGG
>CAZXHQ010000218.1:0-6463 GCA_964640145.1 uncultured Rhodothermales bacterium
CAAGCGAGAACCGAGCTTTTTCGAAGGAGGTATCGATTCGGACGCCTCTTCTTCATAATTGAGTTGAAGGTTGAAGGTTGAAGGTTGAAGGTGAAAGTTAAGGGTTGAAGGTTCGTTCGAATGGGCATATCGATCAGGATGAGGAACTTTCAACCTTCAACCTTCAACCTTCAACCTTCAACCTTTTTCAAGTTCGGTTATGTGAGCGCATGTACGAAATGATGCACTAACGTCGTCGCATCGAGACGGGGCGATCCAGGATTTCCTTCAATAGAAAAGCTTCCCGCAGCGACGAGCGCCGGCCGAGCGTGCGAAGAACGCCGGGGAGCTTCTTCTTTTGCGGCGACTCGTACGGATTGGCGACGCGAAGGTCGTGGCGCGTGGTGCGGTGCGGATGCCGTCCGACCTTCTCGAACGCCTCTTCTTCGGCGAAGGAGGAGCGCAGCGAAGGCAGGTCCGGAACGATCGCGTCGCCCACGGCCGGCTGCGATCCTCCGGGCAGCCCGGCGACGGGATCGGAAGCTGAGCGACGCCGCGCCGCCGGGCGCGTCCGGGGACGGGGCTCCGGTCGATGGCGCGCAGGTTTGGACACCCGGGGCCGATCGCCGGTTCGAGTGGGGCTCTGTCTCTGCGCAGGCCGCGGCTCTCGCACCGGTTCGGCCGCCTCCCTCTCCCCGGCGTCCTCGGCTGCCTGGTCAGGAAAGCCCAGCGCGCGGCGGATCTCGTCCAGAGCGCTATCCAGCTCGTCGTCCGATCCGGCCTGTCCCGACCGGCCGGCCGGCTGCGGCGATCGGGTGGGTCGCTTGCCCTTGCTCCCCCCCACGGACCGCAACAGGAAGTAGAAGACGATCAGAGCGATCCATGCAAGGTCGACGAATTCCATGACGGGTTTTCGGAGTGTGAATGGATCGGATTCGACGTTCGCGGCCCGCCGTCAGTGCTTGACGAGCCGATGGACCACGGTGCCGTTGGGGGTCGCGACACGGGCAAAATACGCGCCCGGCGCCCAACTATCACCCCGAACGGCAATCTCGTGGCGGCCTGCAGGCAGCTCGCCGTCATGCGCGGCGGCGACGCGGCGGCCGATTGCATCGTAGATCTCGAGCGTCACGTGCTGCGTCTTCGGCAGGTCGAGCACGATCGTAGCCTGATCCGCGAAAGGGTTCGGGTAGCTCGACAGCACGGCATACGTCTCGGGTGCGGGGAGGTTTACCTTCGCAGATCCGGCGAGGAAGGTGGTCTCGCCATCCTCGTACCAGATGCGGTAGGCGTAGACGCCCGCCACGGTCATATCGTCGTCGAACGAGTACTTGCGAGGCGTCGACCCGTCGATGGCGAGCTCTCCGACCCGCGTGAATCCGTCCTCCGCCGATTTGCCTGCAGCGCCCGGCCCGCGCTCCACGACAAACCTGCCGGGCCGCCGCTCGAACAATGTTTTCCACGTCAGGCTGACCCCGTCGAGACTTGCGGCGGCCTGCAGATGAGAGATCGCTACGGGTGCACGCTCTCCCCTCGCGCCCGAGACGATGAGGGAGAACGGCTGACGGGGCGTGCCGTAGAGGATCCCTTTGTGCGTCACGACGACCGTGTAGGCGCCCGTATCGGCAGCTGCGACGTAGACCTGCTCGACGGGGTCGACACGGTTGTCGCCCTGCACGGCCGGTTGGTTCGGATCCGAGGCATCGAGGACGTACGGCCTGTATTCATTTCCGGTGTTGTGGTGGATGAGTCGGACGTCGAGGTCGTTGCGGAGGTGCGGCGTCGCATCATCGAGCGACGACGGCCCGGACCGGGGCAGGCGCACACCTGGCGGGTCTGTCCAGCTCAGCGTGACGCGCACCTCGCCGAAGGTGTCGACGACGAGGTCCCGCGCGAACTGACGGCCTTCGACGAGCTCCGATTCGATGACGGCGGCGCTGTTGTCGACGGCGGCCTGCACCTGCAGGGCAGCAGCTTCGGCGTCGAGCAGGCCCCAGCCGGTCCGATAGTCGGGTCCGGGCAGACCGAGGTCTATCGCGGTATGCAGAGCCAAACCTTTCAGCGTCGATGCGCGCATCGACGCGCCGAAAAGGTCGCGGTAGTACTGCTGAAGAAGAAGAAGCGAGCCCGTGACGGTCGCCGTGGCCATCGACGTACCGCTGGATACACCGTATGAACGGCGGCCCCCGGAAGAGAGGGAATACACGCCTTCACCGACACCGGCCAGGTCGGGCTTGACGCGTCCGTCGTCGGTCGGACCGAAGCTGCTGAAGGAACTCGTGCGCAGGTCGCTGCGAGAGGAGCCGACGGAGCCGACGGTGAGCACGTTTTTGGCCACTCCGGATCCGGCAATGGTGTCGAATCCGTTCGAGCCTCCGTCAGAGGGAATGGAGCGGGTTTCGATGCTGTACGTCTGATAATCCCCCTGCGCGTTGAACGCCCGGTAGCTGCCGGCGCGGGGCCCTCGATCGGCGCGATCGTTTCCTGCCGCAACGACCGGAAGGAAGTGCGGATGGGAGTGAGCGACGCGATCGAACTGCACGGCCGTGACGTCGTACCGTCCGAACATGTAGTCTTCCTCCGAGCTCACACCGGGATCGCCGAGCCAGTACCACTGCTCCCCGTCGTCTTCGAGGTCTGCGTAGTGCCAGCCTGCCAGGATACCGTAGGAATGGTTGGAGAGGAGGAGTCCGGCTGCCGCCTCGTTCGACATCTCCGTCGCGTCATTCGTCCACGAGTAGGAGATCAGCTGTGCCTCGTAGGCCATGCCGCGCGCCCGTTCGTCGAGGCCCCTCGCGGCCAGGGTGCCTGCGACATGTGTTGCATGATCCGATACGTCGGTCTCATCGCCGAAGTCGACGCGTCCGGTAAGCTCGCCGTGATCCGACAGCACGTGTCCGCTGTCCCATATTCCAATGCTCAAACCGCGACCCGTCATGCCGAGGCCGGTACGACCGCCGGGCTGCACCTCAACGGTGCCCGTGAGCGCGGCCGCGCGGGCGTTCAGAGGCACCAGGTAGAACGGACGGCCGTCATGCACCGCCGCGAGCTCGATGAGAGCGCCGTCGGGCTGAAGGATGCGACGCGGCACCCGGTGTCTCATAGCCCATTCTCGCGCCGACATGTCACCTTCGCGCTCGGTATTGCGCACCGCATCGAGCGTCCGCAGACGTTCCTGCGTCCGACGATCCTGCGCCTCTGCGGGCACGGCCGTGTAGACCAGACTGGACAGTATGACAAGGATGAGGAGTGTGCGCACCGGTCGAGAGTCTAGGAGGGGATCGCGTGGCTGTGTGGTCGTACCATGCAAAATCGACACCAAACGGCCTCTATGTGGGTCCGGGATCGAAGCGCGGGGGCTCGGCGCGCGCCGCCGCGAGCCGGTCGATCAGTCTGCGGTTGGCCCTGGGAAACGCGTAGGCGTCGAGATCCGACGGAGCGACCCATCGGGTTGCAAGGCCGGACGAGGACTGCGGTACGCCGTCGACGATTCGAGCCGCAAATGCGTGCATCGTGATTCGGAAATGACTGTACGCATGGGAGAGCCGGTGGATGCGCTCGCCGACGGCGATGCTCACGCCGAGCTCTTCCTTCAGTTCGCGCCGGCACGCCGCAATCACCGACTCGCCTGCTTCGCGTTTGCCGCCGGGGAATTCCCACAGGCCGCCGAGCATAGCTTCCTGCGGCCGTCGCTGGATCAGAAGCCTTCCCTCGTCGTCGCGGAGGAGGGCGACGGCGACGTCGTAGTGCGGTATCCGTTTACGCGGCGCCGTAACGGGGTAGTGCTCCTGGTCGCCGTGACTCGCCGCCTGGCAGACGGCCCGTACCGGACAGTCTGAGCAGAGGGGCGACTGCGGCTTGCACACGGTCGAGCCCAGTTCCATCACGGCCTGGTTGAACGCGCCCGGGCGGGCCTCGTCCATCAGTCGACGGGCCGTCGCCTGCAGGCGTCGACGTGTCGGCGAGCGCCCGGCCTCCGCATCCACCCGGAAAACACGCGTGAGCACGCGCGCGACGTTTCCGTCTAGGACC
This sequence comes from uncultured Rhodothermales bacterium, assembly GCA_964640145.1. Taxonomy (GTDB): domain Bacteria; phylum Bacteroidota; class Rhodothermia; order Rhodothermales; family VXPQ01; genus CAZXHQ01. Next base: position 4,012 of record CAZXHQ010000218.1, read on the forward strand.
GCGTGAGGCTTATCGTAGGCGATTGAAAGGACGGCAGCGGCCGTGTAGGGACCGACTCCGGGCAGCGATCGAATCGAATCCTCCCGGTCCGGCACCTGCCCGTCGAATTCGCGAACGACCTGCTGCGCGGCCTTGTGCAGGTTGCGGGCGCGCGAATAATAGCCGAGACCTTCCCAGCAAAGCAGCACGTCGTCGAGCGGCGCCCCGGCGAGGTCCTCCACGCTTGGGAATCGCTCGAGGAAGCGGTGGTAGTACGGTGCGGCCTGATCGACGCGGGTCTGTTGCAGCATCACCTCCGACAGCCAGATGCGATACGGGTCGTTTGTGTCGCGCCACGGCATCTCGCGGCGCGCGCCGTCGTACCAATCTATGAGGGTCCGCCGAAAGGCGTGGAGATGATCGTCGGTGACGTCGAAGGGGGCGGACAAGGCGCTAGTCGACGGTGACGAGGAGGACGAGGGTGTCGGGCGTGCTTCCTATGTCCCGCACGAGAAGAATCGCGTGTCGTCCCGACGTCTCCGGCGAGGTGTTCCAGAGGAACGACCGCTGTATGAGCCAGCTCAGCGCCGGAGCACGCAGAATAGAGTACGTGGCGCCGGTCGAGTCGGGAAGCGACGCGATCAGCGGGGATCCGGCGGTCACTCGCAGCTGCAGGGTGTCGGTAAGGGCCGCTTCTGAGGAACGCGCGTCCGGACCGACCGTTTTCTCAGGCCAGAGCGCTGCGCCGAGGAGCAGCGCCGCGCCGAGTGCAGCTGCGGCCGTCCCGACGTATCGATAGATGAAGAGTCTCATAGTGAGTGTTGCGGCAGATCGACCGAGGCAACGAGTCTTACGGCGGGTATTCGCTGCGGTTCTGGCCGTCCTGGCGCCGTACGCGTTGCTGCCGTACGGATCTATGGCGCAGTCGGGGGAACCCTCCGAGGCACGGATTGGGTCGGAGACCCGGGAGGCCGTTCTTCTGCCCTCCGACGCCGACCGCCTCGTCTCCGAGGCGGCGCACGTGGTGGATTCACTTCGGGCCGCCGGATACTTCTTCGCCCGGGTCGACAGCGTGCGGCGTGCAGCCCCCCAGACGGACCTCGCCGTTTTACGGGGTCCGCTCGTCCGTCTCGGAGCCGTACACCTCGTCGGCGTGGATGCGGAGCGGACGGGCGGCATGGCCGCGGCGCTGGCCATGGAGCCGGGCGACGTATTCGACCTCGAACGGCTCGAAGCGGACGTAGAGCGGCTTCTTGCCGTGCTCGAGCGCGAGGGGCGGCCGCTTGCATCGGCCCGCGTCGAACGCGTCGAGCCGGCGGGCGGATCGGTCGATCGGCTCGACGTCACGATCCACGTCGACCCGGGTCCGGTCGTGACGCTGAAGCGCATCGAGCTGCCGGGCGCCGACCGAACGGCCTCGCGTTTGATCGCGCACGTGGCCGGCCTGGAGGTCGGCCGTCCGCTGGCCGCATTCGAGCCGGAGCACATCCGTCGGCGCCTCGAAGACTCAGGGCTGTTCGAAGCCGTGGGCTTGCCCGAGCTGCTCATCGATCCCGATTCGACGGCCGTGCTGAGGATTCCGCTGGATGAGGGTGACCCGGGTACGTTCGACCTCGTTCTCGGCTATCTGCCGCCGAGCGGCACGGAAGGGCGGGGCCGCATCATCGGAAACGGGCATCTGGCGCTGCGTAATCTCTTCGGCCGGGGGCGTGCGCTGTCGCTGCGTCTGCATCGTCTACCCGGCCAGGTAAGCCGCGTGGATGCTGCGGCGGCCGATCCCTACGTGCTCGGCCTGCCCGTAGGCGTCGAGGCGGTCTTCCATGGGCTGGAGCAGGATTCTACCTATGGAAAGCGCGCCTATTTGGGGAAAGTCGATTACCACCTGGCCCCCGGAATGGAGGTCGTAGGCCGGTTCAGTCGCGAGGTGACGGGGCCCGGGAGGGCAGGCCTGGCGCTGGGTCCCGGTGGGCGGCAGCTCGTGCCGACGGCGGAGACCTGGTTTCTGGGGATCGGTATGCGGTTCAGCAGGGTCGACCGGCCGTTCAATCCGAGGCGAGGACTCTTCGTGGAGATGCACCTGGAAAACGGTCGGAAACAGCGGACCGAACGGCGTGTGATCGACGCCGACACGACGCGCCGCACGACGCTTCTCGAACAACGGCGACTGCAGGCTGCCGGCCGACTCTTCGTGCCCACGTTCGACCGGCAGGTCCTCGTTGCAGGAGGGGAAGCCGGCGTCCTGCTCAGCGGCGAATACGACCGGAGCGACCTGTTTCGTTTCGGCGGTGCCGCGTCGCTTCGCGGATACGACGAGGAACGCTTTCTCGGATCTCTGGTCAGCCGGGCGCTCGTGGAATACCGCTTCCTCATCGATCTGCGCTCGTATGCGTATGCGTTCGTGGACGTGGGGTACGTCGACCGACCCGAGACGCCGGATCTGACGTCGGACGTCGGCTTTCATCCGGGCTACGGC
>CAZXHQ010000219.1:0-6424 GCA_964640145.1 uncultured Rhodothermales bacterium
CGGCCCGGCGCACGGCCTCGAACCCCGACGGACTGAAAAACACCAGCCAGTCCGGCTTTCTCCCTAGCGGCCACGCCAGGCCGTCTCGCAACCGCGTGTCGTAGACGCAGATTTCCTCCACCTCGATGCCGGACGAAGCGAGCAGATCCGGCAGCACGTCGCGACGACGGCTGCCGCACAAGAACAGCAGCGGTCGTTCAAAATCCTGCTTCCGGATCCGCTCGGCCAGGCGTTCCGCCGATCCGCTCTCCTCTCCTTCCGGCCTGAATCCGATCGTTCGGAGCGCGTCGGCCGTTCGCGGGCCGACGGCGTAGACGGGCTTGCCGTGCCACAGTACGTTCTCCGTAGGCAGCCACGGCATCGCCTCTCCGAAGGCGTCGACGGCGCGCGGGCTCGTGAACACGAGGCCGTCGTAGCGAGCCGGACGTTCGAGGGCTTCTCTGAGATCCTGCTCGTTTACGTTCTCGAAGGCGAGCACGGGCATGCACGATACCTCGTACCCATCCGCCTCTAGCGCGTCCTCGTAGGCATCCGGCTCGTCGCCCGAACGAAGAAGCAGGACGAAGACGGGCATTATACGGACCTCCGTCGTACTTCCTCCAGGATCTTGTCGGCGCCGGCGGCGAGCAGCTCTTCGGCCAGGTCGGTCCCGATCGCTTCCGCCTCCTCGGCGCCACCCTCCCGCTTGCCGCGATAGACCCGCCGTCCGTCCAGATCGGCAACGCAGCCTTCCAGCGTCAGGTGCCCGCGGTTGACCTGAGCGTACCCTCCGACGGGTACCGAGCAACCTCCTTCGAGTCGCCGCAGCAGCGCCCTCTCCGCGACGACCGCATCATGCGCGTCCGCATCGTGAATGGTTTCACGAAGGAGCACGCGAGTCGCCTCATCTTCCTCGGCACATACGACGGCTAAGGCCCCCTGCCCGACAGCCGGAAGCATCACGTCCGTGTCGATCGTCTCCGTGATACGTGCACTCCGACCCAGGCGATTCAAGCCGGCGGCCGCAAGCACGATACCCGTCCACCTTCCCTCGTCCAGCTTTGCGAGCCGCGTATCCACGTTGCCGCGAACGGGCACCACGTCGACGTCCGCCCGCCACGCCTTCAGCTGAGACCGTCGACGCAGCGAAGCGGTGGCAAGCGTCGCTCCTAGGGGAACGTCCGCCAGGAGCCCGGAAAATGATGGATGGGCGATAAACGCGTCGCGAGGATCCTCACGCTCGGTCACGGCTGCGATCGTGAGCCCGGCAGGCAGCCGCGTCGGCAGATCCTTCAATGAGTGAACGGCGAGGTGAATCGTGCCGTCAAGCACGGCGAGATCCAGCTCCTTCGTAAAAAGGCCCTTGTCGCCGACGTCCGAGAGAGGAACGTCGAGAATGCGATCCCCCGTAGTCCGGATAACCGCCAACTCGACGTGGTAGCCGAGGTCCTCGAGACGGCTCCGTACCAGCCGCGCCTGACGCAGGGCAAGTGCACTACCCCTCGTTCCGAGAACGAGCGTGCTCTGCGTCATGACGAGGAACCGAGGTCGCGATCCGAGAACAATCTCAGCACGTCGTCGAGATCCAGCCCGGTGCCGGCGTCTTCGAGATGATCGCCCGGAAGCTGCGGCTCGATTGGGCAGTCCTCGCGCGGAGCATCCGGCGGCAGATGCAGACGAGGCCCCGCCTCAGGTACGCGGGGCGCATCCTCGTCTTCGCAGTCCTTACGCTGGAAGAGCGCATGCAAGAGCTGAATACCGTGGACGAAGTCGATGCTCTCGGGGTCGACGCTCTTGAGACGAACGATGGGTACCGCAAGCAGCTTCTGAATGATCGACCGCGTGATTCGGTCCAGCTCGGCCCGGTCTATCTCCGAAAAGCGCTGGTGGTGGCGGTGAACCTCCTGGGCCCGAACCGTCTCGAACGTCTCGGCGATGGCTCGAATGGCGGGCTGCAGCGCCTGGTGGTGGAAAACCCAGGAGACGAATTCACCGAGCATCTCGTCGACGATGCGCCGCGCATCGGGAACGGCCGACGCACGGGCCTCCTCCGTCCCCTCCGCCACCTCGATGAGCTGATCGACGTTGATGACGTGCACGCCCGGTAGCTTCTCGATCCCTGCTTCGACATTGCGCGGTACGGAGATGTCGACGATGAGGACGGGATCCACCCTGGGCGCCGCCTTGAAATCGTCGAGGAACAGGACGGGGGTCTCGGCGGACGTGGCGACGATGACGACGTCGGACCGCGCGGCGGCCCCGTGCCGGGCCCCCCAGGGTACGTACGACGCGTGATACCGGGCCGCCGCCTCGCGCCCGCGCTCCTCGGACCTGTTCGTGAAGCCGAGCGCTTCGAGCCGTTCCAGCCGCAGCGCCTCGGCGGCCAGGAGTCCCATACTGCCGGAGCCGACGATGAGCCCGCTCAGCAAATCGAGCGACTTGCCGTACCGCGAAGCGTAATGCGCCTTCGCCGCCTCGACGGCCTGATACGGAATCGACGCAGCGCCGGCCGTCAGGTCCGTTTCGTTGATAACACGCTTGGCCGTTCGGAACGCCGTGTGAAGCAGCCGGTGCATGGTCGCGTCGACGCGCTGTTCCTCCACGGCGATTCGATAGGCCTCCTTCAACTGCGAGAAGATCTGTGCGTCGCCCAACACGAGCGACTTCAAGCCGGCGGCGACTTCGAGGAGGTGGCGCACAGCCTCCTCATCCTGAAAGTAAAAGGTCGCCTCCTCGGGCCATTCGGTACCGGCCGCCCGACCCAGTGCCGCGCGAACGGCGTTCACGTCGTCCTCCGTGCCGTAAAGATAGGCTTCGGTACGGTTGCACGTAGAGAGCAGCAACATCTCCGATTCCGGCCCAAGCTCCACGCTCCGATGCAGGGCTCGCTTGCCATGCTCGTCGAGCGCAAATGCTTCCCGTACCTCGACCTGGGCACGGAGATGGTTGAGACCGAACGCGTAAAAAGTCATTGCGGCGGAAAGCCCCGATGAATGCTGCGAAATGGTAACAATATCGCGAGACCCCGAGTTTTCATGGCGGGGTGAATAATAAATGAACGGAAACGATCCCGAACATGTCGCTTCCAAATCTATCTACGGCAGCGAACTTACGCAAAATTGAGCCGGTACTTCCTCACTTCTCCAAAACCCTGCTTATGACCGACGCGCAGATACAGAACCGGCAGCACCGTCTGCTCGACCAGCTCGACCGGCAAGGGTTGGATGCCTTGCTGCTAAATGCCGGTCCCTCGCTGACCTACCTGACGGCTCTCCACGTTCACCTCAGCGAGCGGCCCGTCGTGGCCGTCTTCCGCTCCGACGGACCGCCGGCGCTGATTCTGCCCGACCTCGAAGCGGATAAACTCGAATCTCTCGCCTTCGAGGCGCGGTTTTTTACGTACGGAGAAGATCCCACTACCTGGAAGTCCTCGTTTCGACGTGCGGCCGACGAGACGCGGTTGGACTATCGTCGGGTAGGCATCGAGCCGCAGCGCTTTCGAGTGCTCGAGCTGCGCCTCATCGAAGAGGCCGCACCGAGTGCGGCCTACCTCGACGCTGGAGCAGCTCTGGGCCCGCTGCGTGCGCGCAAGGACGAGGGGGAAATCGACCGGATGCGCGAGGCCGTACGCATTGCCGAAGATGCCCTCCGCGACCTTCTCCCCGACCTTCGTCCGGGCATCACGGAAAAGCACGTGGCATCGAAGCTCTCCTCCGAACTGCTGGCGCGAGGAAGCGCGCCCGAGCTCCCCTTCTCGCCGATCGCGGCCTTCGGTGAGGCCTCAGCGAATCCCCATGCCGTGCCGTCCGATCGCGAACTGGCCGAGGGCGATCTGATCCTGATCGACTGGGGAGCAAACGTGGAGGGATATTTCTCAGATCTGACGCGCATGTTTTCCTACGGGGAGCCGAGCGGAGAGGCCCGGGAGATCGTCGACGTCGTGTGCTCGGCGAGCCAGGCGGCGCGTTCGGCGGCCGGACCCGGCGTAGCCGCGGCCGACGTCGACCGCGCCGCTCGATCGGTGATCGAGGCAGCCGGCTTCGGGCCCCGGTTTGTTCACCGTACCGGCCACGGCCTGGGTCTGGACGTGCACGAATCCCCCTACATACGCGCCGGCAGCGACCTGGTCCTCGAACCGGGCATGACCTTCACCATCGAGCCGGGTATTTACCTGCCCGGTACCGCAGGCGCTCGCATCGAGGATGACGTCGTCGTGACCGAAGACGGGATCGAGACGCTTTCGACGCTGGACCGCAGCCTCGCGAATGTGGCGCGCGCCGACCTGGCCCGGCCTAAATAAAAAAACCTGCGCTGCCCGGAGAGAGCTGCGGGCAGCGCAGGTTATATACGGAACTCCTCTGAGTGAGGGCTCCGCCATTCCGTGCAGGCGGCGCTTTTGGCGCCGCCGTCTCGCGGCCGTGCGCGAGTCATCCCCTTACTCGCATCGGCTTAGATGTGCAACGAGGCACGGATTATCGTATATCTGTCGACGCGTGCCGCTACGACACGGACAGTCTATCCTTCGAAACCCATCGTGTCCGTCGTCGCGTAGGCTCCAACGTCCGTCCTCTCAATCTGAACGGGCTCGTCGGGCTCGACGAAACTCACGTTGTCGTCGACGAAGCCGCACCCAATCAAGATTGCGGAAACGAAGACGGCCGACAGAAAAATGGAAACAAACTGTTTCATGACACTTTACGAGATCAGTCGCTGTGAGAAGGAACGAAGATGGCGACGCCTCCGGAAAAGGTGGACCCGATGATCGCCCTGCATCTGTTCATAAGAAAACACTTCTGACGTACGATAGCATGAGTCGAGACTGCCATTCTGGTGGTAATCTCGACGTGTTCAGGAGGCAGTCAGACACTACGCAGGTGGCAATCTTACACTATGCGTATGGCAGTCTAACCCTAACGGCCTGCCGGCTCGGACTGAAGGCGGCCCACCGACCTAGCCAGGCGGCACCCGAATTCTTTACAAGATCCTGAAAACTCTTATCTTAGCCATGCGGAGCCGGCCCGACTGCGGCCGGCCTCTACGCGAGGCCGATCGTTCAATATTTTCAGGTTAATGTCCTCTCAGTCGTCTACAGCGTATCGGAATCAGGCCGGCCGCGGAGTCCGATGCGGGTGGGTCTCGCTATGGATGTGCGCGGCCGCCTTCCTTGCCGCAGCAGCCGTAGCCGAGCCGGTCGACGAAACGCAATATCGTTTCACGCGGCTCTCGGCGGACGACGGGCTCTCCCACAATGTCGTATCTGAGATCCTCCAGGATCGCTACGGCTTCATGTGGATCGGGACCGAGAATGGTCTCAACAAATATGACGGCCACAGCTTCACCGTCTACGAACACCTCCCGAACGATACCCTCTCTCTCGCCGACAGCCGCATCGAGAGCCTGCTGGAAGATTCGCGCGGCAACCTGTGGGTCGGTACGCGCTGGGGCGGCCTGAACCGGTTCGATCGAGAAAACAACAGTTTCTTCCGATATCCGGTGTACGATTGCGGCGTGGAGCGCTGCAACCGGCCGGACGGCCTTAACGGTGCGGTCGTCACGTCCCTGCATGAAGACGCCTCGGGCGCCATCTGGATCGGCACGTTCGAAGGATTGGCTCGTCTCGACCCCGAAACCGGTCGTTTCGAACACTTCCGCCACGAACCGGGAAATCCCCGCAGCCTGAGCAGCGACAAGGTATGGTGCATTGGGAATGACGCCGACGGGAACCTCCTCGTGGGCACGTGGGACGCCGGCCTCAACCGGCTCGAGTCGGTATCCCGCACGTTCGTGCGCTTTACCGCGGATCAGGTCGACGGGTCGCCCCTCGGAGGCAATCGCATACGCGACATCGAGACGGATCAGTTCGGCAATGTGTGGATCGGCATATCCGGCGGCGGGCTCAACCGGCTGGATGCGCGCCGGGGCACGTTCGAGTCGTTCGTTTATTCAAAGGACGATCCGTACACGCTCGGCGACAACAAAGTATGGGCGATTCTCCAGGACTCTCGAGGCGTGCTCTGGGTAGGCACCTACGACGGAGGGCTGGCACGCTTCGATAGATCGACCCGGCGATTTCGGCGCTATCAATATGATGAGGACGACCCCTTCAGCCTTGCGAGCAACATCGCAACCGAAATCTATGAGGATCGTGCCGGCAACCTATGGGTTGGCAGCAATCGCGGACTCTCGATCTTCAATCTCGCTCAGGAACGGCACCAGCACTACACTCATCAACCCGACGATGCGAACTCGCTCTCGAGCAACGAAGTCCTCGCGTTGTACCCCAGCATGGCGGAGTCCGACATTTTGTGGATCGGAACGGACGGCGGCGGCATCGACCGATTCGATCTCAAGACGGAGCAGTTTCGCCACATCGTGACGGGCTCCGACGGGCCCTCTCTGGAACAGAGCGTCGTGACCTCCATCGACGAAGACGCACAAGGAAATC
>CAZXHQ010000220.1:0-4595 GCA_964640145.1 uncultured Rhodothermales bacterium
ACGGCGGCGCGCTCGCTCGCCGACGTGCTTTCGGCGCGAAGCACGATTTTCGTGCGGCGCTACGGTCAGGGACTGGCCACTGCGTCGCAGCGCGGGGGCGGGCCGTCGCAGACGCAGCTTCTGATCGACGGGTTGCGCCTTTCCGATCCGCAGCTCGGCCAGTTCGACCTCGGCCTCCTGCCTTCCCATCTCGTCGCGGCCGTGGAAATCCTGCATGGCCCGGGCTCGGCCCTTTACGGCACGGACGGCCTCTCCGGCATCGTCCACCTCAGATCTCGACGCGGTGAGGTCAACCACGCGTCCGTCCTGATGGAAGCCGGCCCTTATGGTGAACGGGCCGCCTCCGCCGGCGTCTCGCTCCACCGGAACGAGCTTGCCGGACTCCTTTCCGTCGAATACGTCCGCTCCGACGGCGATTTCCCATTTCTCGACAGGGCACTTTTCCCGCCGAGAGAAGTGCGTCGCCAAAATGCCGACAGTGAGCGTCGGTCTGCGTTCGGCACGCTGCGCACGGAAGCGGGCCGCCACAGCCTCCGCGGCGCTTTTCTGTATGCCGGCGCCCAACAGGGCGTACCGGGCCCGGCAGGAGCGGCCCCGCAGGGTGAGCGGCGGTGGGATGAACACGTCCGCCTGTGGGCGGAGGACCGCATGCCCGCGGGGGTCGGAGCACTGCACCTGCGTGGATTCGTCCATCGCGGATCTCTTCGATATCGCAACGAGACGCTGGAGCTCGACGAAACGGGGCGCACCGTCACGAGCGGGATGGAGGCGACCTATCACGCGGCCGCGACGCGGCAGGTCGATCTCACCATCGGAGCCTCCGGCGGATACGGATCGGCACGGCACCCCTCCCTGTCCTCCTCGGCTTCGGAGGTGCACGGCGCTGCCTTCGTGAGCGCCGCGGCGACGAGCGGCCGGATCCGGCTGTATCCGGCCGCGCGCCTCGACGCCTATCGGCAGACCAGCGGCACGAGCACGGCGCTGACCCCGCGCCTCGGCGCAAACGTGCAGGTGAGCGGGCGCCTCCCCGTGTATCTGAAGTTGAGCGTTGCGGAGGGCTTTCGCGTCCCCACCTTCAACGACCGGTTCTGGCTGCCGGGAGGCAATCCCGATCTTCGACCCGAGCGTTCGCGCTCGTTCGATGCAGGAGTCTATCTCGACGCGCGCCGCGTAGTCCTCGAAGTGACGGGGTTTGCCTCGCGCACGTCGAATCAGATCGTGTGGACGGCCGGCGATGCGTACTGGTATCCCGTAAACGTCGCCCGAACCCTGGCCAGAGGCGTCGAAGCCTCGCTGAAGATGCGCGCACACGACGCCGTGACGGTCGGCGGGCTCTACGCCTTCACCCGCGCCGTGGACCGGTCGAACCCGTCGGAGCCGTCTTTCGGCCGCCAGGTCCGCTACGTGCCGCGTCACCAGGCAAGGGCGTACGCGAGCGCCCGGTACGGCCCCCTTCGCATGGACCTTCACAGCCGGTACCTGGGCCGGCGCTACGTCACCAGTGACGAGAGCGAGCACCTGGAGGCCACCTTCGTCGCGGACGCGCAGGTCGGCCTACAGGGCCGCGTAGGAGGATTTCGCGCCGGGTTCTCCGTCGTCGTCGAGAATCTCCTGGGTGCTCGATATGCGGTGATTCAGGGCTATCCGATGCCGCCGCGCCATGCGCGCATCCGCCTGCTGCTCGAAACACAATGACCTCGATGTACAGACCTTCCACGACGAGAAAGATGACGCTCCAATTTCGGCGCTGGCTCGCAGCCCTGATGATGGGGGCTTTTCTGGCCGGCTGCGACGGCCTGGGTGACAACGAGCAGGACGTGCCCGCGCCGCGCGGCGTCGTCGTCGCAAATCAGGGCAACTTCGGCGACGGCAACGGCTCGGTGTCCGTCTACGAACCGGCGTCGCGCCGCGTGCAATCCGCGGCGATTACCTCTCTCGGAAGCATCGTCCAGAGCGTCACGCTGGAGGACGACCGGCTGTACGTCATGGCGAACACGGGCGGCCGGGTGGACGTGTTTGACGCGGAAAGTCTCGAGATGACCGCCCAGATCGCGGACATCGTAAGCCCGCGGTATATGATCGTCGACGGTTCGATCGGGTACGTGACGAGCCTGTACGGAGCCGAGGGATCGTTTTCGGGCGGCCTGGTGACCGTGCTGGACCTGGATGCGAACAGGATCGTCGCCGAGATTCCGGTCGGGAATAATCCGGAAGGGCTCGCACTGCTGGGCTCACGCCTGTACGCGGCAAATCACGGGTTCGGGGACGGGTCGACGGTCAGCGTAATCGATACGCAAACCCGAGAGGTCGTCGACGTGATCGAGGTGGAATGCGACGGTCCCCGATTTCTAGCGGCGGACGCCGAGGGCGACGTGTTCGTGTTCTGCACGGGCAAGACGATCTACGACGACGCCTTTAACGCCGTCGGGGAGACGGACGGTGCGGTCCGCGTGCTCGACGGCGCGTCCGGAGAGATCACCGTGCGCATCGCCGTCGACGGGCGCCTCGGGACGGTAGGGCCCGGCCAGGATGCCTTCTATGCGGCGGATGAACACGCTGTTTTCGTCGTGCGGGACGAGCGCTCCGTGCTCGTCTTCGACACGCGTACGAATAGCCGGCTCGAGACGATCGGTCCGTTTGAGGGGCAGCCGATCAGCTCGGTCGCCTTCGACGACCATTCCGGTCGCCTCTACCTCGGCCGGTCCAACGGCTTCTCGCAGGCCGGTGAGGTATCCGTCCACGATCGCGCCGGCGGTGAAGAGCTGGACCGATTTACAGCCGGCGTCGTACCGACCTTCATCGCCTTTCAGTTCGAAGAAGAATGAGGATCGACCGCTGCTACTGCTTCGACGTCACGTTCGAGGCAATGAAGAAGATCGCCGCCGCGGAAGGCGCCCGGTCCGTGGTCGGGCTCCAGGAGCACTGCGAATTCGGAAAGCGATGCACGCTCTGCCATCCGTACGTGCGGAAGATGCTCCGTACAGGCACGACCGTGTTCGACCACGTCATCACGGAGGCCGATGAGTCCGAACGAACTCCATCGTCTCCAGGGAAGTAGAACGCTCGAGCATGGGGCGAATACTCTACATATTTCCGCATCCGGACGACGAATCCTTCGGGCCGGGTCCGGCCATCGCCCGCCAGCGCCGCAACGGACACGAAGTGCACCTCTTGACGCTCACGCGCGGCGAGGCAACCAGCGTGCGGAAGAAGTTCGGGTACACCAGCGAAAAGATGGGCGAGGTGCGCTTCCGCGAGATGCAGGAGGTCGCCCGCGTACTGGATCTGACCGGGATGGAGGTGCTCGACCTGCCCGACGGCGCCCTGGATGGCCTCGACCCCCTCGACCTCGAAGAGATCGTGGCGTCCAGAATCGAGCAGGTGCGCCCCCACGTAGTCGTCACCTACCCGACGCACGGTTGCAGCGGTCACCTGGACCATCTCGTGACGCACGCCGTGGTGAAGCGCGTCTACTGCGACCTGAAGAGACGAGGCGCCGAATACCCCCGGCGGCTGGCCTTCTTTACGCTGGACGATGATGCCTCGGCCGAGCGTCCGGGTCATCTGCGCGGCGCGCCCCGTTCGGAGATCGATTGCGTGATCATGTTCGATGAGTCCGACCGCGAACGCGGAGAAGCGGCCCTGCATGCCTACGAGACGTACCGCGACGTGGTCGAAGCGCACCGGCCGCTGCGGACCGTTTCCGGGGGCGTATGCTTCGTTTTCTTCGGCGAGTCGCTCGATCCGCCGGTGGGGGACCTGCTCGAGGGTATGGAGGCGGCACCTTAACAATTCCGTAAACGGCGCCGGCCGGCGAGTTGGTATGTTGTCGTGATTTGAGCGACCGTCACTTCTCTTGCGAACCATGCCTATGACCGGCGACCTGGAAGGAGACCGGACGATTCTCGTCGTCGACGACGAAGTCGATCTCCTGGAGCTGCTGCGGTACAACTTCGATCAGGAAGGATTCCGAACCGTTACGGCCACCGACGGCGTGGAGGGCCTCGAGCGTGCGCGGGAATTCGATCCCGACCTCATCATTCTCGACGTCATGATGCCGAAGATGAACGGCATCGAGGTTTGTCGGAGGATCCGCCGCGACGCCACGCTGCGGGAAAAGCCGGTGATTATGTTGACGGCCCGGACGGAGGACGAGGATACCGTCGAAGGCCTCGACGTCGGCGCCGACATCTATCTCGGCAAGCCGGTCTCCGTCCCCGTCCTGATGAGCCAGGTAAAGGCGCTTTTCCGACGGGCCGACCGGACGGACAACCCGCCGGACGTGCTCACCGTCCATGGGATCGAGATCAACCGTGGTCGGTATCTGGTCCTCCATGAGGGCGAGGAGATCCGCCTGCCGCGGAAGGAGTTCGAGCTGCTTCACTTCCTTGCATCGCGCCCCGGCTACGTCTTCACGCGGCAGGAGCTGCTCGATGCGGTCTGGGGACGGGACGTCTACGTTGTGGACCGGACGGTGGACGTGCACGTGCGCAAGATCCGCGAGAAGCTTGGAACCGACCTCATCGAGACGGTAACCGGGGTAGGATACAAGCTCAAGGCTCACTGATGCACCGCATCGCATCGAAGATCGCGCT
>CAZXHQ010000220.1:4695-6405 GCA_964640145.1 uncultured Rhodothermales bacterium
GTAGGATACAAGCTCAAGGCTCACTGATGCACCGCATCGCATCGAAGATCGCGCTTATCGCGGCCGGCCTTACCGGAGGGGTGGGGGTCCTGGTCGCGCTCGCCGCCAATTCGTCTCTCTGGGTTCCGCTGCTCTCGAGCGTCGTCGTCGGGTCGGGCCTCTACCTGGTCGTACGAAAGCAGGTCACCGAGCGCCTTCGACGCATCGACGGCAGCCTCACGGCCGTCCGACACGAGGCCGGCCGCCGCGACGAGATGGGCGATCGAGGAGGCGACGAGATCGACCGCCTGGTGCGGAAGGGGGACCAGGCCCGGCATGCCGTCGCCAGGCGCATTGCGGAACTGAGCAGGGCGGAAAGCTATCGCCGCGAGTACGTCGGAGACGTCTCCCACGAAATCAAGACGCCCGTCTTTGCCATACAGGGATTTGCGGAAACCCTGTTGAGCGGAGCCTTGGACGACCCCCAGGTCAATCGCGAATTCGTTCAGAAGATCCTCACGCACGCATCCCGGCTGAATGCCCTCGCAGCGGATCTGGCTGAGATCTCGCACCTGGAGGCGGGAACCCTGACGTTGCACCGGTCGCCGGTGCGGGCTCGAGCGGTTTTCGAAGAAGTGAGGGAGTCGCTGGAGTACGCCCTTCGACAAAAAGACGTCCGCATGCACATCGCCGTGGAGGAGGATGCCGCGTGGGTAGATGGCGACCGCGATCGCCTGTGCCAGGTGGTGAGGAACCTGGTGGATAACGCCGTGAAGTACAACCGCGTCGGCGGCCGCGTCCGCCTCCTGGCTCGTCGAGAAGGCGACGCCGTGCGCTGGGTTGTCGAGGACGACGGGATGGGGATCGCACCGGACGACCTCGCCCGCGTCACCGAACGGTTTTACCGCGCCGAGAAGAGCCGTTCGCGCGTGCAGGGAGGCACCGGTCTGGGACTCGCCATCGTGAAGCACATTCTCGCCCGGCACGGCACGGTCCTCGACATAGAGAGTACGGTCGGGGCAGGGTCTACCTTCTCCTTCGTCCTTCCCGCCGCCCCCAGGATCGATCGTTCCCGCCGCGGCTCCGTCCGCTGAATCACCCTCCGCCGCGGCTCCGTGCGTTGAATCGTCGCCGGCTGCGGAACGCTCCGACGGCCCGTTCATTTGATTGTTATAACAAATATTGCGAACGCTGCTGTTTCGTACCTTTTGCGTCGATGGATCTCCGGGAGTTAATCAAACAATCCACCTTCGCCTCGGCGGCTCAGGAAGCGATCCTGAACGTGCTGGTGACGAACTCCTGGATCGTCGGTGAGCTCTCGGCCGCCATGTCCGATTACGGGGTGACCCCGGTGCAGTACAACGTGCTTCGCATCCTCCGGGGCAGCCATCCGCAGCGGTTGACCTGCAGCGAGGTCGGCGACCGGATGCTCGATCGGACGCCGGACGTAACGCGCCTGCTCGACCGGCTCGAGCGCGCGGGGTTGATCGAGCGCGCGCGGGCGCGGCGCGACCGCCGCGTCGTGGAAGTAGGCATCTCGGAGAAGGGCGTGGATCTGCTCGACCGGATGACGGGCGACATCCAGGCCGTCCAGCAGCGGCTCACGCGTCACCTCTCCGAGTCGGACCTTCGGGCGCTCTCCGCCACGCTCGACACGCTTCGAAACGACCAGTAGCGCCGGTTGCGAACGCAAGTACTTTCCCCGATGCTGCGAAAGGCCTACGTCCTCAC
>CAZXHQ010000221.1:0-5073 GCA_964640145.1 uncultured Rhodothermales bacterium
TGGCGACGCCGGACGACGCGTCCGTCATCCGGCTTGCATTGGCGGACGACGACCCGGACGTGCGCATGCGCGCGCTGCGACTGGTCCCGCAGGCCGACCTCGACCGGAATGAGGTAGCCGAGCTGCTGATGGTAGCCATCCGCGACGGCTCGGTCACGGAGCAGCAAAGCGCGCTGGCCGCCCTGGGCGAACTGGATGGTCCGGAGGCTCAGGAGGCCCTGGCCGAGTATGTGGCCCGCCTCGAAGAAGGCGATCTCGACCCGGAGATCACGCTCGACGTGCTCGAGGCCGCGACGTCGAGCGACTCGCCGGAGCTGGCCCGGAGAGCCGCGGCGTACCGGGACTCGGTGGCGCCCTTCAGCACGCTCCTCTACGGCGGCGATCCGGATCAGGGCAGGCGAATCTTCATGAACCATGAGGCGGCTCAATGCGCCCGGTGCCATACGATCGGAGGCGGTGACGGCGTGGGGCCCGATCTCGCCTCGATCGGCTCCCTTCTGTCGCGAGAGCAGCTTCTCGAGTCGCTGGTGGAGCCTTCGGCACGCATTGCTCCGGGATTCGGGACGCCGGGCGGTCCCTCGGCCATGCCGGACATGGAGCCCGTTCTGACCCCGCGGGAGATCCGAGACGTCGTCACCTACCTGGCCTCCCTGAGATGACGTTTATGGATGGGCGCGTGCCTGCTACGCCGTTCGCGTGCGCGCGATTGAGCAGACGGCGGATCGTCTTGGTGCCGTAGATGTACCCTTTCCATGCTGCGCATCGATGCGAGAGCGTGGGTGTCGAGACGACAAACGTCAGTACAAACAAGCCGGCACATCTCCTTGAATCGACGAGCATTCCTCGCGGCGACATTCGCACTTCCTGCGCTTTCGGCAGTCTCTCGTCTCGAGGCGCGTTTGGACCGGCTTGGAGCCAGCACGGCCTGCGTGGCCGGCGTTTCGCTGCTCGAGGCGATTCGTACGATCGAGCAGCTCGGATTCGGCGCGATCGAGATGATCGCGTATACCGGTGCGAGCCATTCTATGGGCGAGATCCCCGGCTTCGACTATTACGAGGCCGACGAATCGGAACGTAGCCGCGTCTACGAGGCGACTCGCCCCTTCGCGCACGTTTCTGCACACATGCCGTTCGCCGACGTCGAGCTCCTCTCGTCGGATCTTGAGATCAGGCGCGCCGGCATGGATCAGGTGAAGGGCGCGATGGACGGTCTGGCGTTTCTAGAGGGGAGTCTGGCCGTCGTCCATGCCGGCTGGCCCGAGGAAGGCAAGAGCTTTCGCGAGCTGTGGCCGCTCATGTTGGACACGTTCCGCTCGCTGGGTGATTATGCGGCCGAACGCGGCCTCAAGATCGGGCTCGAGACCATGCAGCCGAATTCCGTCGAGGACTATACGGAACTCATCGTCGACGTCGATCATCCGGCCGTCGGCGCCACCGTGGATACCGGACATATTCGCGGCGCCACCGACATCAACCTTCCTACGGAGCGGCGCAGCACGCCGGCAGGCACGGAGCGGTTTAATGACGTGCTCGACCGGACGGCGCGCGCGCTCGGTGACAAGTTGCTGCACGTTCATCTGACGGACGTCCAGGAAAGCGATTGGCGGGATCATAAGACGGTCGGATCGGGCATCATCGACTTTGCGCGGTTCTTTGACACGCTGCAGGAAGTCGATTATGGTGGCCTCTTCGTGTTCGAGCTTGAGGAGTCGGATCAGATCGGCGCATTGACCGCAAGTAAGGCTCACGTTGCAGGCCATCTGTATTAGCGCAGGCCCGGAGTCGCTAGCTTCTCGACTCGGCATGCTTGGCTGATCTCGCATAAGGTGTGCTACGCTCGACGATAGATAAATTCTATAAATAAATAGAAGTGCGGAGCAAGACCATTCGGCCGCTCCGTAGTGCTAACGGTGCGTCCAAGGGGCCTCCAGCCCACGCGTGAAGGGTGTTCTCGCGGCCGCTACATTCCGCTGTCGGCGAGGCCGGCGTCATCCCACTCGCGCCTCGTGACGGGCCTGGCTTTCGCTGGACGTGGCGCCGGACGGTCCGTCATCCCGATCGCGCGTGGTGGCGGGGGTGCTCAGCCGATCCGCGGGCCGCCGTGGGCTCCGGGCGTGCACGACCAGGAGGGAGGCGGGCGTTGCGAACGCGAGCCGCTGAAGGCGCTCGGAGAAGAGCGAGACGTCGACGCCCCAGACCTCGGACGCACCGGCCACGATCAGGTCATACCCCGTCCACGCTTCGCGGATTGCGGCGTCGACGGGATCGTCGCTCTCCACCACCGTCAGACGAACGCGACCGTCCGAAAAATTTTCGACGACATTGGACAGGCCCGTGCCGGGTGAGGAGCGATCGGGCGCGACCACGTGCAAAACCGTGACGTGAACGTCCGTATTCCGAGCGATGCGGGCCGCGATTTCGAGGCCGCGACGGTCGTGCCTCCCGCCGTAGAATGGTACGAGCACGCGCCGGATCGGCCGCAGCTGCCTGGCGAGAAATACGGCTACGTCGCTCTCCGCCCGTTCGAGCACGCCGCGGACGGGTCCCTGCGCCTCGCCGTCGTGAACCATCGGTCGATGCCAGCCCATCAAGATCAGGTCCGACCTGCGTTCGCGGGCGATCGAGAGGATGCCTGCTTCGACGTCCGAGCTGTCGAGATGGACCGGGTCGACGTGGACGTCGTCCGAGGCGCGCAGCACAGGCTCCAGCGGGCTTTCGCCCTCTCCGTCGTAGGCGGGCTCGTACGTTGCCCCATCCGGTTCCTCGTCGGTCGTACAATGCAGGGCCGTCACGCGAAGCTCATGCGGCGGCGCCAGCAGCCGGGCCACGCGCAGCAGCGCCGGGCCTGAAGAAGGGAGGGCGACGGTCAAGAGGACGGAAAAATCGGGCACGGCGGTGTCTAGGCAACTGGATGGTGTCTCGGAGATCGGGGGATAAAGGTATACCGGTCGGACCGCCGCGGGTGCCGACCCGCAGCAGAAAAATTGTCTCGCGCGCGCCCGCCGTTCGAGACGGCATCCGGAGCTCGTCCGCACGGGGATATCAACGGGGGGGTGCCGCCAGCACGAACGTACCGTCGCGCTCGACCTCCAGGCGCGTGCCGAACCGCTTGCACTCCCTGACGAGGACGTCTTCCAGCCACCGCACGTCGTCTCCGGAAGCGCGCCTCGCCCTGAAGCGCCGAATGCGCATCGGTCGCATCCGCAGCCGCACGAGCCTCCCCGTCGAGGCATCGAGGGCGGCAAAGTACATCATCACCAGATCGCCGCGGTAGGATTCGTGCGCTCCGATTCCTTCATAGTCATTGAGGAAGTCACCGGCACCGTAGAGGATGAGCCTGCCGCGGCGGACCTCCATCCCTTTCACGTGGTGGGATGAATGTCCCAGGATGAGGTCCACACCGGCGTCGTCGATGAGGGCGTGTGCAAGGGCCGCTTCTTCACGAGGCACGTCGTACCCCCAGTTGCTTCCCCAGTGGATCGACGCCACGACGACGTCCCGGGTCTGCTTCACCGTCGCGACCTGCGCTTCGATCATCCGGACGTTCTCCTCGATCGAACCGGTGAGAAGATGTATCCCCGGCCGGGCTTCGGACGCCGCCCATGCGGAAGGAATGCCGCTCGTGCGCATGCCGTAGGAAAAGACGATGACCCTTCCTTTTCCGGCAACCTCGATCACCGCCGGCGCCGAAGCTTCTCGAAGGTCCCGTCCCGCACCCGAGGGTCGGATCCCCGCCTGTCTCAGCGCATCCAGCGTTTCGAGCAGGCCCGCGCGCCCCCAGTCCAGGACGTGGTTGTTGGCCAGGGTACACACGTCGATTCGCGCCGCCGAGAGACAGGGCGTGTTTTCCGGATGCATTCTGTAGTGGACGTGCTTGCCCTTCCACCAGCGATCGCTGGTCGTTATGCTCGTCTCCAGATTGACGATGCGGACGTCCGGATCTTCCTTCCTCAGTTCTTCCAGCGCGTCACCCCAGACGTAGGAATAGGATACGGGGCGCTGAATGGGGCCGCTCACCGCCTCGGCAAGCTCTACGTACCGTTTGGCGTTCTTAACCCACAGCTCGTGCAAGGTGGGATCGCTGGGATGAGAGAGCACCTGGTCGATACCCCGCCCGGTCATCACGTCGCCGCAGAGAAACAGGGTGATAAGGGGGGTGTCTGGCATCTTCACGGTCCCTCGCGGTGCATGTCATCCGGCCGTCCTTGGCTGCGCGGAGCGCGACTCGTAGGCCACGCGGGCGGCGAGCTCGAGCTGGTCGCGCAGCGTCAATCGTGGGCTGCTCGCAGCGTCCGTCGTGGGCTGCTCGCAGCGTCCGCCGTTGGTTGCGCGGAGCGCGATGCGGCGGCCCTCATAGGTTAGCGAATTTGCGAATGGATGTACCAAGGCGTTCCCGGTCTCGTCGATCCGCCCGATGACACAAAACCGTTGCATCACCCGTCGGCCGGCGCGTCCTGTGTTTCTGGAGGTGCGGCAGGACGTTTGCTTTCTGGAGGTGCGGCAGGATGATTGTTTTCTAAAAGTGCGGTAGGACGATTCCTGGGTGGCGGGGCCGACGGCCCTTGTTTTAGTGCTTCCATCTCGGTAGCGTATATCATCACGATCAAATCCGGAGGTGGACGCATGGCTCGCCTGCAACTGCTCGTTAACGGGACGCCCTACGAGGTCGACGTGGATCCGGAACGTGCGCTGCTCTCCGTGCTCCGCGAGGAGCTCGGCCTGACGGGGAGCAAATACGGCTGCGGAGAAGGGCAGTGCGGCGCGTGCATGGTGCTGGTCGGAGAAACGCCGCGGCCGTCCTGCGTCACCCCCGTTCGAGAAGCGGCCGACGGAGCCGTTACGACCGTGGAGGGCCTCGAGCGGGACGGCCGGCTCCATCCCCTTCAGGAGTCCTTTCTAGAAGTCAACGCCTTCCAGTGCGGCTACTGTACGCCCGGCATGCTGATCTCGGGCGTCGCCCTGCTGAAGGAGCATCCCGCGCCTTCCTCGGAGCAGATCGTCGCGTTCATGGAGGGCAACGTCTGCCGGTGCGGTACCTATTCCCGAATCATGGACGCGATCCATCGAGCGGCG
>CAZXHQ010000221.1:5173-6380 GCA_964640145.1 uncultured Rhodothermales bacterium
GGCGTGGCCGTCGTGTGCGTCTCCGGCGGAGCGGCCGCTCTGGTCGGAGGCGAAGCCCGCGCGGTGGACGAGAACTCGATCGGAGCGTGGCTCCACATCCGAGAGGACGGTTCGGTCACCGTGTACACCGGAAAGGTCGAAGTCGGTCAGAACATCCGCACGTCGCTCACGCAGGCGGTCGCCGAAGAGCTGCGAATTCCCGTGGAATCCGTCCGCATGATCATGGGAGATACGGATCTCACGCCCTACGACCGGGGCACGTTCGGAAGCCGGACCACGCCCGACATGAGCCCGCAGCTTCGCAAAGCGGCTGCCGCCGCGCGCGAGATGCTGCTCGACCTGGCCGCCGAGGTGTGGAGCGCTGACCGCGCCCGGCTCGTGGTGAGCGACGGCACGGTGTCGGATCCGTCTGCCGGACGATCGCTGCACTTCGGCGAGCTCACGAGCGGCCGGGAGCTCGTCGAGGTCATTCCGCCCGACGTGCCGCTGACGCCCGCTTCTAAATGGAACGTCGCCGGCACGTCCACGCCCAAGGTGGGCGGGCGCGCGTTCGTGACCGGCCGGCACGAGTACGTCTCCGATATGGCCCTTCCGGATATGGCGTTCGGGAAGGTCCTTCGTCCGCCCGCCTTTGGAGCGACGCTGACGTCGCTGGATGCGGCCCGGGCCGAAGCCATGCCGGGCGTAACCGTCGTGCGAGAAGGCGACTTCGTCGGCGTGGCGGCTCCGGATCCCGAGACGGCCGCGCAGGCTCGAGATGCGTTGCGCGCCGAATGGACTCGGACCCCGCAGCCGTCTTATGAGGAGCTCTTTACCCATCTGAAGGAGCACCCCTCCGATGCTGGAGGCTGGGGCGGCCGTTCCGCGCACGAGGAGGGCGACGTAGAACGGAGTCTCGAGGAGGCCGCCGCGACGCTGGAGGCGCGCTTTACGGTCGACTACATCGCGCACGTTCCGCTCGAGCCGCGTGCCGCGGTGGCGGCGTGGACGGACGGCAGGCTCACCGTGTGGACGGGCACCCAGCGCCCGTTCGGGGTGCGGGAGGAGCTCGTCGACGCCTTCGGGGTCACGGAGGACCGCGTGCGCGTGATCATGCCGGACACGGGCTCCGCCTTTGGGGGGAAGCACACCGGCGACGCGGCCGTCGAAGCGGCGCGGCTCGCGCGGGCCGCCGGCCGGCCCGTCAAGCTCGTCTGGACCCGGAAGG
>CAZXHQ010000222.1:0-6330 GCA_964640145.1 uncultured Rhodothermales bacterium
GTTCCGGAATACAACAAGCCGGATGCCGAAGGCATCTGGATGAATTTCGACAACACGGTGTCCATCTATCACGTCGTGCGGGCGGGAGACAGCTTTCAGGACGCGGTGGGAGCCGCGTTCGACTACCTGAAGAGAGCGCAGGAGGATTTTCCGGACTGGCCGCGGGTCTTCTACATCGACATCGAGGGCCACGATGGTGAACGGTCCGGCTTCGACGCCGACTTCTACGAGTTTCAGCAGGAGTTCTTCTTCTCGACGCTGGCGCCCTTCCTGACGGGATTCGACATGCCGCTTACCGGGCCGCTCCTCAACCCCCAGGAGCAGCGTAACGATCTGCCGGACGAGCTCGTCATCAAGGTGCCGGACGACGCATGATACTTGCCCTCTTCGACCCACCCGAAGATTTCGAACGGCGCGTGCACGGCGTTCTGCCCGACGTAGAGGTGGTCCGAGCTGCGCGCGGCGGTCGTCGATATCAGGAGACGCTTCCCCGGGCCGAGATTATCGCCGGGCTCCCGGGCGCGGAAGATCTCGACCGCGCCGAGCGGCTGCGCTGGCTTCAGCTCTCCAGCGCCGGCGCCGACAGATATGTCGATGCGGTGCGATCGGACGTGGTGCTCACGTCCGCCAACGGGGTCTACGGGGTGCCGACCTCCGAGCACGCGATCGCCATGATGCTCGCTCTCGTACGCCGGCTGCCAAGCTGCGTACGTGCGGCCGGAGAGAAAGAATGGGACCGCTCGGCCGGGTATGACGAGTTGTATGGACGCACGGCCGGCGTTCTGGGATTGGGAGACATCGGGTCGGCCGTAGCGCGACGCTTGAAGGCCTTCGGCATGCGCGTGCTTGCGTTGCGCAGAAGGCCCGGCCGTCCACCCGACTTCGTCGATGCGATGTATGGCCGTGAAGGGCTCTACGACGTGCTGTCCGCCTCGGACCACGTGGTCAACGTGCTTCCGGCCACGTCCGCGACGCATCATCTCATCGACGCCGCGGCTCTCCGACGGATGAAGACGGCCGCGTACCTCTTCAACGTCGGGCGCGGTAGTACGATCGACGAACAGGCGCTCGTCGAGGCGCTCCGCGAGGGCCGGCTGGCCGGCGCCGGACTCGACGTCTTCGAGGAAGAACCGCTGCCGAAAGAGAGTCCGCTCTGGGAGATGCCGAACGTCGTGATCACCCCGCACCGTGGAGGGGCAAGCCCGCGCGAGGCCGAGCGCATCGCCGACTTGTTTCTGGATAATTTGGGGCGGCGCGCCCGCGGAGAAGAGCTCTTAAACATCGTCGACCGCGAACTCGGCTACTGACGAGCTGCCCTCGGCCAGGCAGTCGAGGTCCAGATCTTCGGATGCCCGCGTGTCGACGTTGAATACTTCCGTCATGTAGGCCAGGGCTCGTTCGTTCTGCTCGAGCGTCGGAGATGCCGTGCAGTCGCGCGGGACGAACAGGTCGAACTCTCGGATATAGGCGTCACTGGCGCTCATCAGAATGCAGACGTGGCCGGAAAAACCGGTTAGAATCAGCCGGCGCGTCTTCAGGTGCCGCAGCAGCGTCTCGAGCGTCGTGTTGTAGAACGCCGAATGGCGCGGTTTGAGCACGAAGTAGTCGTCCTGGTCCGGATGGAGACGCTCGACCAGATCGCGGCCGTGTTTCCCTTCTTCCTTGATCCAGCGCGCGATCTCGCGAAAGTCGGACCGCCAGTATCCGAAGTTGTCGTTCACGTAAATGACCGGGACACCGGCCTCGCGGGCCCGCTGCTTGAGCGTGCGGATGCGCTCGGCCGCTTCGATGACGGCCGGGAGCATCGCCTCGCTGCCGTGGAAGTCCAGGTCGTTGATGACGTCGATAAGCAGCAGCGCCGTGATGCAGGGCTCGCGGTCGATCGATGCGGGACGGTGGTTCATCGCGTTCATCGGCGTCACGACGTTTATGGACGGGCGTCCGCTTCTAGTCCGTCGATCTCATGCCGCTCGTCTCCGATCCAGACGCGGTTGGGCGTGGTGACCAGGAGGCCTCGCACGAAATCGACCGCGTCGTCGACGGATTGCGGCGTTTCCGTTTCGGCTCGAAAGCAGCGCTCGCCCGGCACGTAGTCGTCCGCATCCTTCAGTCCCGCCTCCCAATCTTCATCGGGCGTGACGTTGTTCGATGCGAGCTGCTTCATGCTGGCGCGCCGCGCCGTCTCTTCGTCGACTGAAAATCGAAACATGGGCCGGTAGCTCGTCTGGTGGAGAAGGCCGTTCGCGGTGGTATCGGTCAATGCTCTCGTACTGAAAGGGCCGGTACCGGAGACGTGATCCGCCGAACGGATGTTGATTACCAGTAATTCGCACTTTCGTGTCACGTCGGATGCGGCCGTTGAACGCCGGGAGCCCTCCGGCATAGAAGAACTGTCGATATTCCGAAAAGCTATGATGTCACGTGGCCCCAGAGAACAAGAAGAAGAACGAAAACGACCGGCGACCCAGGCTTCCGGGCATGAGCGCCGACGAGAACGGTCGCAAGAGCGGCATGATCGTCTGGATCGTATTGCTGACGCTGGCCCTGTTCTGGGCGTGGAATCTACTGGATACGCGCAACCTCGCGCAGATCAGCTATAGCGAATTTCGGCAGCAGCTCCGCGGCGGAAACGTCGAGTCGGTCACCGTGAGCGGGCAGCGCATCGAAGGCATGTTGACGAGCCCCTCCTCGCGTGTGACGGAGCAGGGCGATACGGCGCAGTTCAGCGAGTTTCTGACCCATCTGCCCTCCTTCGGCGACGACGAGCTGCTCGCCATGCTGGAAGAGCAGAACGTCGACGTCGAAATCCAGCCGGAGAGCGATTTCACCTGGTGGCCCGTCCTGCTGATGGGAGTGCCCTTCATTCTGTTCTTACTGCTCGGCTACGCCTTCTTCAGCCGCATGCAGAACCAGGGTCAGAGCCTCTTTTCCATCAAGAAGAGCAAGGCGAAGCTCTACGATCAGGAGGAGGCCAAGACCACCTTCGACGACGTCGCCGGCTGTGAGAGCGCCAAGGAGGAGCTGAAAGAGATCGTCGCCTATCTGACGAAGCCCGATTCGATTCGCCGGCTCGGCGGCAAGGTGCCCAAAGGGGTCCTGCTCGTCGGACCGCCGGGAACCGGTAAGACGCTGCTCGCCCGGGCGGTGGCCGGAGAGGCCGGGGTGCCGTTCTTCAGCATCACCGGATCCGACTTCATGGAGATGTTCGTGGGCGTGGGCGCCTCGCGCGTACGCGACCTGTTCAAGGATGCGAAGGAGGCCTCGCCTGCCATCATTTTCATCGACGAGCTCGACTCGATCGGTCGGTAGCGCGGCGCCGGACTCGGGGGCGGCCACGACGAACGCGAACAGACCCTTAACCAGCTGCTGTCGGAGCTCGACGGGTTCGAGCCTACCGAGGACGTGATCGTGATGGCGGCCACGAACCGTCCCGACATCCTCGACCCGGCGCTGCTGCGGCCGGGGCGCTTCGATCGTCGCGTCACGGTCGATCTTCCCACACAGCGGGATCGCGAGGCGATTCTCGCCATCCACGCTCGCGAGAAGCCGCTGGCGGACGACATCGACCTGGATGAGGTCGCTCGCAGCACGCCCGGTTTCAGCGGAGCCGACCTCGAGAATCTCCTGAACGAGGCCGCTCTCCTGGCCGTGCGCGAGGATCACGAGACGATCCAGAGGGGTGACGTCGACGAGGCCATAGACAAGATCATGATGGGGCTCGAGCGGAAGGGGCTGGTGCTGACCGACGAGGAACGCCGGATGCTCGCCTACCACGAAGCGGGTCACGCGCTCGTGGCGGCCGTCCTCCCGTACGCCGATCCGGTGCACAAGGTGACCATCGTGCCGCGAGGGCGTGCCATGGGCGTGACCCAGCAGCTTCCGGAGCAGGACAAGTACGTCTACCGGCGCGAGTACATGGTCGATCGGCTCGCCGTCATGATGGGAGGACGGGCTGCTGAGGACCTTATCTTCGACACGGCGACCAGCGGGGCGGAGAACGATCTGAAGCAAGTGATCGAGCTCTCGCGCAAGATGGTCCTCGACTGGGGCATGAGCGAGCGGTTCAAGAACATCGCCTTCGGCAGCGGACGCCGCGAGCAGGTGTTTCTCGGCGAAGAGATATCGCAGCGCCGCGAGTACAGCGAGGACACGGCGCGGGCGGTCGATACCGAAATCGAAAAGATCATCGACCAGGCCTATACGACCGCGCTGGAAACGCTCCGAGAGCGCCGAAGTGAGCTCGACGAGATGGCCGAGCGGCTGCTGGCCGATGAAGAGTTGCCCGGTGCGGACGTGCTGCAGATCCTCGGATTCGACCGTCAGGAGGCGGAAGCCGAGCTGGATGAGGTGCCGCGTGACGCGGCGGCGGCCGCAGGGTCGAACGGCGTCGGCGCCCTCCCGCGCGAACCGCGCGACGAACGGCAGGAGGGCCGGGAGCAAGAGAAGGTGGAGTAGGACGCCGCTGCGGACGATTCCGCTACCTGCTCCGGTCGAGAGCGCGCTCGATGTCCTCGATGATGTCGTCGACGTGCTCCAGGCCCACGGATATCCGTATGAGGCCCGGAAGTATGCCGACCGCCCGGCGTTCCTCCTCCGACAGCGAACTGTGCGTCGTGCTGGCTGGATGGGTCGCTATCGTGCGGACGTCGCCGAGGTTGGCCGTCAAGGAGCACATCTCGAGCGCATCCAGGAAGCGGCGCCCGCGGTCGATGCCGCCTTTCACGACGAACGTCAGCATTCCGCCGCCCCGCGTCATCTGACGCTTCGCGAGGTCATACTGAGGATGGGACGGGTGATGCGGGTACTTGATGCGTTCCACGTCCCCATGCTCGAACAGGTGGTCGGCAAGCGTCGCCGCGTTGCTGCAGTGTCTATCCATGCGCACCGGAAGGGTCTCCAGGCTCCGGCTCAGCGTCCAGGCGTTGAATGGGGAAAGCGCCGGTCCGGAGTGGCGCGCGAACGTGCGGATATCGTCGATGTAGCGGCGCTTTCCGACGACGATGCCGCCGATCGCACGGCCCTGCCCGTCGATGTACTTCGTGGCCGAATGCATGACCAGGTCGGCGCCGAACCGGACGGGTTTCTGCAGCACGGGCGTGGCGAAGACGTTGTCTACGAACAGCATGACGTCGCGCTGGCCGCACAGACGGCTGAGCCATTCCAGATCGATCAGGTCCAGCCCGGGATTCGAGGGTGTTTCGACGATGCAGAGCCGGGTGTTCGGTCGAAAGAGGCTCTCCCACTTCTCGCTCTCCAAGATGTCTGCGTAGGTGTGCTCGATGCCCCATCGCGGGAAGATGGACGTCAGGATCTGGTGCGTGGAGCCGAATAGCGAACGAGAGGCGAGGACGTGGTCGCCCTGATTGAGCAGGCCCGCCATGGTTGTGAATACGGCGGACATCCCCGACGCGAGCGCTACGCCCGCCTCGGCCTCTTCCAGAAGGCACACCCGGTCGACGAATTCCTCGACGGACGGATTGCTGAAGCGGGAATAGATCGGCCCGCACGCTTCGCGCGCGAACAGGGCGCGGCCGTGCTCCGCGTCGTCGAACGTAAAGCTCGACGTCATATAGATCGGGCTGACGTGCTCTCGGTGCGGCGAACTCTCCGTCCGCGTTCGGATGACCCTCGTCTCCTCGTGTTCGTGTCGCTCATTCATAGGTCGTGCCGTTCACGCTGAACGAATAGGTGATGGTCGCCGACTTCTCGAGCATTTTCGATACCGAGCAGTACGTACGTATGCTCAGGTCGACGGCTCTCCTGACTTTCTGTACGTCTAGCTCGCCCGTCAGCGCGTAATGAACGCGAATCTCGGTGAAGACGCTGGGCGTTCGGTCCGTCGCTCGTTCGTAGTCGACGTCGATGTGGAAATCCACCAGATCCTGTCGCGCCTTGCGCAGAATGGAGACGACGTCGATTCCGCTGCACGCGCCGAGTGCCATGGCAACGGTCTGCATGGGCCCCGGCGCGCGGCCCGTGCCTCCTTCGTCGGGTGACGTGTCGAAATGGGTCTCCGCCCCATTCTCGTTGCGCCCGCGAAAGAGGAAGGCGCCGTCGATGCGGTCGAGTGTGACTCTCATGGTGTCTGTACTTCTCGCGTAGGGTCCGAGGAACGCCGGCCGCGCATAAAAAAACCCTCCTCGTAGATGAGGAGGGTCGCATGCAAAAGCCTGAACTCCTCTCATCCATCCCGCATGGGCGGGCAGGGCTTAGCACCATGGCAGCCGGCTTTCGGCCGGCCCGGTTGCTACGACGTCAGCGGGCCTGTTCCCTCGGTCGTTCTCAATGAGGCAGGAATAAAGTACGCTGAGGGCGCCTGGGAAACAAGAA
>CAZXHQ010000223.1:0-2320 GCA_964640145.1 uncultured Rhodothermales bacterium
ATTACGTGCAGGCGGGCGGACGCGAGCGGCGCCCCGCTTTCGACATCACGACGCGTAATCGCCGCCATCGTGCGGCAGGCTGAAGCGGCGGGGCCGGCATGAAGCGGCCGGGATCGCGGCGGCGAACGGCGGGCTGCCCCGGCGTTCCGTTAGGGGTAATGCCATGCTCGGCGGTACCTAACCATAGACATCCGGATAATAGCCATCCGGCGGCGAAAGGCATAACGTCGTAAGGTGACGGACCCAGGTTTGTCGCTCCTTCCCCTACGACGCATCCGATGCAGGGCACGGCATGATGGACGTATCCGAAGCCTACGTACGAGAATGGTCGCGTAGGCTCAGAAACTCCGATGCCGCGGCGGCGAAAGAGCTGTTTACGACGTTTTATCCGCACCTCTACCGCTATGCGCGTCGAATCACGCAGCAGGATGAGCAGGCGGAGGACGTGGTGCAGGAAACCTTCTTAAAACTCTGGAACATGCGGGAGCGACTGGACCCGGATCGGTCGCTCAGGGCGCTCCTCTTCGTCATGGTCAGAAATCTTGCCTACAACACGAAGGACCGTCGCCGGCGGTCGCTGGAAGACGTAAACGCGCGCCCGGCCACCCACGCAGACCCGTCCGAAGAAATCGACACGCGCATCCTGGCGATCCGACTGCAGGGGTGGATCGACGCGCTGCCGGATCGCCGCCGCGAGGCCTTCCACCTGAGCCGCTTCGAAGATCTCACCTACGAGGAGATCGCTCGAATCATGAACGTCTCCGTGCGCACGGTGGAAAATCACATCCGGCTGGCGCTGCAGGACCTGCGCGACCACATACGCGACTACGAACCGAACCTCTTGAAGAGATGACCCCGTCTGATCAGCATGCCGAGGGTGGAAGCTCCGAAGCAAGCATCGACGTCGAGAGAACGCTGAGCGCGTTGGATGAGCGCGACGCCGCCGAGCTGGCAGCGACCTGGGAGGTGGCCGGACGGGCAGCCGACAGTATGCCGGACCGCGAGGCCGTGGCCTCCGCGCTCGATCGATTCAGCAAAGCGGTGGAATCGGATTTGACGTCCGCGACCCAAACCCCTGCCCCAATCTCGACCGGAGCGGTAGATCGCGCGCCAGACCGTGCCGTCGGAGAATCGTTCCTGCGCCGGAAAAAGGCGGCCCTCGCCGCGGCGGCAGTCGCCGGCGCGTGTATTTTCGCGGTCATCCTGTGGCCGCGCACCGCCACCCTGACGGTGCCTGCCGGTGACACGGCCGAGACGACCCTGGCCGACGGCTCGCACGTCATTCTGAATGCATCCTCCACACTCACCTACGGAAAGGGCCTGTTTGCCGATATGCGCCGGGTGTACCTGGACGGCGAAGCCTACTTCGACGTCGCCGAGGGCGAACGCACCTTCCGGGTCGAAACCTTCAATGCGACGGTGTCCGTGCTGGGCACGTCCTTCAACGTCCGCGCGGTCCGAGACGGCCGCCGCCCCTCCACCTCCGTCGTTCTGGAGTCCGGGATCGTCCAGCTCGAAGCCGGCGAGGCCGTCGTGCTGCGGCCGGGCGAAATGAGCGACGTGGACCGCGACGGGGTGCCCAGTGCGCCGAAAAGGGCGCCCCTCGAAGCCTTCACGGCGTGGCGCAGCGGAGGCTTTGCTATGATCGATAAACCGTTGTACGCTGTCATGGAGGAGTTAGAGCGCCGGTTCGGCGTCGAGATCTCGCTTCAGGAGGCGGACCGGGGCAGGGACACGATTTCCGTCCACCTTCCACGCGCCGCGAGTGCCGAATCGGTTCTTGCGGACGTCTGCGCCGCCGTCGGCTGCCGGTACGAGCCCCGTCCCGGCGGCTTCGTCGTGCAGACGAGCGCGCCGCGGACACCTTAATGCACAACTTCCGGCACGATGCGGATTCGCCGAGACGTACCTCCCGTCGTTCGAATGGCCCTCTGGGTCCTTCTGGCGTGGAACGTGGGGGCGGCTCAGCGCGCCTCGGCCCAGTCCGCCGGGCTTTACGACGTCGCCATCGACGATGCGCCGGCTGCGGAAGCGCTCGTCGAGATCAGCGAGCGCGCGGAGGTCGGCATCATCTACAGCTCGTCTCTGGTCCGCGGCAAGCGCGTGCGGTGCCATGCGACGGACGCGACCCTCGAGCAGCTGCTCGGCTGCGTCCTGGATGGAACCGGCCTCACCTATCGGCGGCTGCCCTCCGGCGCGCTCACCATCGTCGAAATGCCGGCAGGCTCTGCAACGGAAGCCCGCTCCGAGCGAGACGCTGAACCTGCCAGGCTGAGCGGCATCGTCACGGATGCATCCAATGGTCAGGCGCTGGAAGGCG
>CAZXHQ010000223.1:2420-4527 GCA_964640145.1 uncultured Rhodothermales bacterium
ACGGCCACCGACAAAGACGGATTCTACCTCATTCGCGGCATCGATCGCGGGCGCTACCTCGTCTCCGTCTCCTTCGTGGGCTATGAATCGTTCCTCGACACGCTGGCGGTTACGTCGGACGAACGGATGACCGCGACGGTGTCGCTGGTACGCCGGCAGGCAGCCCTCGGTGAAGTGCACGTACGGAGCGAGCGCGATCACGGCATGGCACGTGTCTCCGCCGGGCATCAGCGTATTCGGGCGCGTGATGCCAAGCTGGCTCCATCACCGGACCTCTCGACCGATCTTGCCGGCTACCTCACGATGCTCCCCGGCGCCGTGACGACGGGAAGCCGGGGCGGCCAGGGCTATATACGCGGCGGCGACCCGTCGCAAAACCTCGTCCTGCTCGACGGCATGGTCGTCTACCAGCCCTTCCACGCGCTCGAGTTCTATTCGGCCTTTCCGTCGGACATCGTGCGTCGCGCCGACGTCCACGCGGGCGGGTTTCCGGCGCGGTACTCCGGGCGGCTTTCGTCCGTCATCGACGTGGCGGCACGCTCCGGCAACAACCGGCGATTCGGGGGGATGGCGAGCGCTTCGCCGTTCATCAGCGCGGTGCGCGTGGAGGGCCCCATCGTGCCGGAACATGCCTCCTTTCTGATTGCGGTGCGGGAATCCATGCTGGAACGCGGCGGGGCGTCGTTTCTGGATGCGGACCTTCCGGTCCGTTTCGGCGACGTGTTCGCCAACGTGTACGGTCCCGTTACCCGAAACAGCCGCCTCTCCGTCAGTGCGCTTAGGACGCACGATCGAAGCGCGCTCGGTTCCGTACCGAGCGAGCAGCTCCGATGGCGCAATGAAGCGGTGGGCGTGCGGTGGACGTTCGTGCCGAGCCTATTTCCAGTCATCACGAGCGTGAACGTATCGCGCTCGCGCCATCACACCGAGTTCGGCCCGGAAGGAGCCCCCCTACGTCGCTCCACCATCTCGCATACCCGGGTAGCGACCTACGCCTCCTTCGAGGACGGTCCTACGTCCTGGGAGGGCGGCTGGGAAGTCCTGCTGGCCGATGCCTTCAACTATCACGAGGGGCTCTTCGCGCTGCCTCCGGCCTCCGGGATCCCGTTCACCGAGCTCGGGTTCTACGCGGAACCGACCTACGAGCTCGGTCACGGCCTGCGCTTCATGCCGAGTGCGCGACTTCAGTGGTATCAGGTCAGGATCGATCCCCTGCTGGAGCCGCGGCTCCGTCTGACGTGGGACGGCCGGGCGCACTGCGTTAGCGGGGCACTCGGCCTGGTTCATCAGGAGGTCGTGGGTATCACGGACCGACGCGACGTGGCCAACACCTTCACGGTCTGGTCGGTCGTTCCGCGGGCGGACGGCGACGCGACGAACCCCCTGGCCGGCCGGCTCGGCCGGGCCGTCTACGGGATGATGGGGTATCGCGGCACCGTGCGCCCCTGGCTCGACGTTGCGGTTGAGACCTACTACAAGCACGTCTCCGGCCTTCTGGTGGCCGAATGGACGCCCTTTTCCGCCACCTCCGCGCGCCTCCACCCGGCCGGCGGCCGAACTGCCGGTCTCGATGCGCGGCTGGAGATCCGCCGCGGCCCCGTCTACGCGTTTCTAACCTACGGACTCGCCTCGACGCGCTATCGCATGGCCTCCGACGCCGTCCAGACCTGGTTCGGCGACGAATCCCTCACCTTCCGGCCGCCTCACGATCGCAGGCACAAATTCACCGCACTGGTGCATGCCTCGTGGCGGGCCTTTGACCTCAGCGCACGGTGGACGTACGGCTCGGGACTGCCGTTCACCCGCCCCCTTGGTGTACACAGCGTCGTTGACCCGGGCCGAGCCGACAACCTGTTCGAGACGGATCGCACGCGCCGCGTAATCTACGATCGTCCGTTCGGGGCGACGCTGCCCGGCTACCATCGACTGGACGTCTCGATCGACCGCTCCTTCGCCCTCGCCGCCGCCGAGATGACCCTGAGGGGCAGCGTCATCAACGTGTATGACCGCCGCAACGTCTTCTACGTGGATGCGGCCGCGATTCGGCACGCCGATCAGCTCCCGTTCATGCCGTCGGTCGGACTCCGCGTCCAGTTAGAATGACGCG
>CAZXHQ010000223.1:4627-6320 GCA_964640145.1 uncultured Rhodothermales bacterium
GCGCCGACCAGACGCCGCTCTACGGCGCGGCCGCCAATTCGGACGGCCTCTACCTCATTCGCAACATCGAGCCCGGCACGTACCTTTTCTCCGTTTCTTTCGTCGGATATGAGTCGGTCGAGGACACGTTAACGCTCGATGAAGGCGCATCGCCCACACGCAGTGCCGCCCTCGAGCCGTCCGCGGAAGCCCTCGACGAGGTGCTCGTCCAGGCGGAGCGGCGCAGCGGGATGGCGCGCATCACAGCCGGACATCAGCGCATCACGCCCGAGGAGATCGAGCTCATTCCCTCGCCGGACATCTCCGCCGACCTGGCCAATTATCTGACCACGCTGCCGGGGATCGTCACGACGGGAGACCGCGGCGGCCAGTTCTACGTCCGCGGCGGCGAGCCTTCGCAGAACCTGGTCCTGCTCGACGGCATGATCGTCTACCAGCCCTTCCACGTGCTGGGGTTCTACTCCGCCTTTCCAGCCGACGCGCTCAACCGCGTCGACCTGTACGCCGGCGGCTTTCCGGCCCGGTATTCCGGCCGCCTCTCGTCGGTGATCGACGTGACCTCTCGGTACGGAAACAGTCGCCGATTCGCGGGGATGGCGAGCGCCTCGCCCTTTGCCAGCGCCGTGCGCGTAGAAGGGCCCATCGTCCCAGGCCACGCCTCCTTCCTGTTCTCGGCCCGGGAGTCACTCCTCGAACAGGGCGCCGAGCCGCTTATCCGCCGGGAGATGCCCTTCCAGTTCGGCGACATGTTCGCCAAGGTATACGGCCCGGTGAGCAAGAACAGCCGTCTGGCCGTCAGCGCGCTGCGAACCCACGACCGCGGCACGATCGGCGAGGACGTCGGCGGCGCACCACCGGAGGAGATCCGCTGGCGCAATGAAGCGATCGGGGCGCGCTGGTTGCTCGTGCCGAGCGTTCTGCCGGTGATCTTGAACGTCCACGTCTCGCGGTCCGAACATCACACGGAGATTGGGCCCGCAGACGACCCGATCCGCCTTTCCAACGTCGCACACACGCGCGTCGCTCTGGATGCCTCCTTCGACGAGGGCCGCTTCGCATGGGAGGGCGGATGGGAAGCCCTCCTGGCCGACGCCGAAAACAACCTCGACGGGCTCTTTCAGCTCCCGGCGGTCACCGGCCAGCCCTTCACCGAATTTGGCTTCTACGCCCAGCCGGCCTACCGCCTCGGCGCCGGACTGCGCATCATGCCCAGCGCGCGCCTCCAGTGGTATCAGATCAAGATCGATCCGTTCATCGAACCCCGTGTGCGGCTCGAATGGGACCGCGGGCTGCACCACTTCAGCGGCGCCGTCGGGATGTACAATCAGGAGATCCTCGGGCTGACCGACCGGCGCGACGTGGCCAACGTGTTCACGGCCTGGTCGGTCGTTCGGCGACCCGAGCACCGTGACGAAGACTCGCGAGCCGGTCGTCTCGGCAAGGCCGTGCACGGCATGGTCGGCTACCGCGGTACGCCGACGCCCTGGCTGGAGGTCTTCGTCGAGGGCTTCTACAAGTACATGGGAAATCTCTTCGTCGCCGAGTGGACGGCCTTTCCGTGGCTGACGACGCGGCTGCACCCCGCGCGCGGGCGGACGGCCGGGCTCGAGGCCCGCCTGGAGATCCGCCGCGAGTCGATATACGCCTTCCTCAACTACGGCCTCTCCTCGACGCTCTACCACACCAAGTATGA
>CAZXHQ010000224.1:0-6315 GCA_964640145.1 uncultured Rhodothermales bacterium
CGGTCATTTCACTCGGGTTGAACGTCTCGCCGTTGGCCGTCGGGCGTCCCGCGAATCCGGGGCCGTAGTAGCTGGCTTCACCGGCGCCGAGCGACTTCGTCTTGGTCGCCGATTCGGCGGCGGCCTTCCGGGCTTCATTCGTCATCCGGTTCTCAGCGGCCGTCGCGGCACTATCGGCCGTGCTGTCAGCGGCCGTCTCCGGCGTTGTCATCACGCTCTCCACAGCAGCCGCAGCCGCCATCTGGCTGGAGCTGTTCCGGACGGAGAGAAGGCCCGAAACAACGAGCAGCAGCGCCAGCACAAAGCCGACGATCATCGTCGCTCTGTTCTTCGCTATGGTACGCATTTTCTTCATATCTATGCAGCTAAGTGGTCGTCGTCAAAAGAGTTAACCACCGCAACCACTGTGCCAGTTTTGCCGTGAATCCGGGGCTTGAGTAGGCCCGCTAACGGCCCGCAAACGCGGATTTTGTAACGTCCGTCGGAGCGTCCGTCGGCGGCACGCGGGATGTGCCGGGGTTGTCCGAACTAGGGTACACCGCGGGGTCGACTATGGGGGACGGCGACCGAGGCGAACCGAAGGGGGCTTGACACGACAAATGAATGCGCGCTCGAGGATGTGGTCCCCGGGCGCGCACCTGAGAGTGGTTACGAGAATCTACCGTTATGATAGCGGGGCTCTGCGCCCCCTGTCACCATCAGCTCAGGCCTCGTAGAGGCTCGCGCTGACCTCGCGTGTCTGCATGTTGACGGTACCGATGCCCCAGGCATGGATATCGTTCACCCAGGCGTAGTCCGGAAACGCCGTCGAAAACGTCATGTTGAGCCTCAGCTCGGCGACTCCGGTAGCCGGGTCCGGCGTCTTCAGTAGCGCATCCGATGTCACGGCGATCCTCGCCCCGTCGTCGGTGGTGAGGGTCGCGTAGATATTCAGCTGAAAACGGCCGTCGCCCCGAACGACCAGGTAGTCGACCCCTTTGATGTAGCCTCTCAGTCGCTCGCCCTCGATCGCGCCTTCGTACGCAATGTCGAAGCGGGCGCCATGGGCGGGGATCTCGACCTGCCCACTCAGAAAATCCTCGAAGCTGACACCGTATTCGGTGATGCCGGTGAGGTGGAGCGCCTCGTCGAAGAGGTGTTGCTCGACGGGGATTTTGACGGTGCTTTGGGTGATGGATTCAGGTGCTTGCATGGTAATCCTCCTGTGATTGCGGCGACGGATGGATGCCGTCGCCTGTTCTTGGTGGTATATCCGAGGGACGCTCGATTAGAATTCGAACACGCGCTGTCCGATGGGCTCGTACGGCTCGTCGAATTCGGCGACGACGTGGCCGCTTGGGAAGAAGCCTACGACCTTCGCCGTCGCTTCTCCTACATTGGTGACGCTGTGCGGAACCTGGGCGGGAACGACGGCCATCTCTCCTTCGGAGACGACGCCCTCTTCGTCACCTACGGTCACGCGAACGGTCCCGCGTACGATCATGAGCACCTCTTCGGCGCTGTCGGTGTGCCGTCCGAGCTTGCAGCCGGGCTCGAGTTCGAACACGACTACGGCGGTACTCACGGTGCCCTGCGCGGCGCTGAGCGGGAAATCGGCCCTTACTCGTACGGCAGGATCGCTATCCCACCAGACGACGGGCTGATCTTCGGTATTCGGGCGTGCTGTGATCATGACGCTACCTCGTATTGGTTCGTGAAATCTGCCGACCTACGGCGGTCGCGACATATGCGCCGGCCTGTATAAAGGCGCCTTGGCCGCGTTCACCTCCGCCGCGGCTTGTGTTCGGTCCAACGATACGGGGACGGGCGTTTCAGCAGCGTTAGATGGGCGGGTCGCTGCCGTTAGAAATGCAGTTTTCCGGCGAGATGGCGTTTTTTCAGCGTTAGAGGCCGTTCACGGTTCGGCATTCGCGGATCGGGGTTCTGACGCTGGCGTTAGCGTTCGGCGATCGGCGTTCTGACGCTGGCGTTAGCGATCGGGGATTCGGGGATCCGATGCTGGCGTTAGCGTTCGGGGTTCGGCTTTGCCGATGGGCGTGGGCGCTCGGTGCCGGGCGCTGGCGCTCGAGGCGCTCACCAGCGCGGCGGCAAGGCTCTTACGACGTGCAGATTTCAGGCCTCGGCGCGGATCGCTTCCCGTAAGCGAAGAAGGTGAGGCATCCAGATGCCCTCACCCATCTCGGACGCCAGGGAAAGGGCTTCGTCGATGCACTCGACGGCCTCGTCGGTTTCACCGTTCTCGGCGAGCGCGTCCGCAAGCATGCCGAGCCAGAGCGTCGACGAAAGCGCCGCGCCCTTTTCGCGATGCTCGGCGATGCCGCGTCGGATGAGGGCGATGCCTCCGCTCGTCCGGTCCGTCATCGACCTCGCCCAGCCCTGGCCGATGCGTGCGGGCCCGATCCAGTAGGCGAATCCGCGCTCTTCGGAGAGCTCAAGAAGAACCTTGGCATGGCGCTTTACCCCTTCCGGGCGACCGGTAACGTGTTCGACCAGCATCGCATGCTGAAGGGCGTACGCACGGCTAAACGGGTGATCCATCTGCTCCGCCAGGTAGAAGGCCTGCTTGAGGTGGCTTGCGGCGCGTTCGTCATCACCCAGGTGGGCATACGCATAACCCAGCAGGGAGTGGGCTGCGACCCCGGGGTCCTGTCCGAAACGGAGCGTGTGTGCGCCGTGACGGTCGGCATCATAAAGCTGCAGACTCCGGCGAAGCAGCTCGACTGCTTCGTCGAGACGTCCCTGCCACAGCCGCGTGAGGGCGAGCGCCACGTAGGCCTCGAGTCGGAGTCCGTCGTCGCCGGCATCCTCCGCCACGGACATCAGGGCCTGGCCGCGCTCGACGGCGACGGCGTATTCACCGCGCAGCAGATGAAACGACCAGAGTCCGCGCTGAATGGTGAACAGGTCGGATGGCTCCCCGGCCGCTTGCGCCAGCGCCTGGGCTCGCTCGAAAACACGACCTACCGGCTCGGCGGCGTGTCCTTCGCTGAACCGTGTCGCGAGCCCAAGGCGCACCAGGACGTTGAGCAGCCGCCGGTCACGGTCTGCCCCGCTGGCCGCCTCCTCCAGCAGCGCCGCAGCTCGGCGCAGCAGCTGCGCCGTTTCGTGGTATGATCCGACGCGCTCAGCATCCGCGGCCGCTTTATCGTACCAAGATGCGGCCTCGTCACGGAGTCCGGCGAGGTCGAAATGCGCCGCTACGTGGGCGGTAACGTAGTCCCGCCGATCGGCCAGCGCCTCGGCGATGCGCCGATGCAGGAGGCGCCGTCGCACGGGGCTGATCCCGCCGTACGCGACCTCGCGCAATTTGTCGTGGGTGAAATCGTAGGTTCCGTCCCCGTATTCCGTGATGATGCGGGACTCCCAGAGCTCGTCGAGCGCTTCCAGCAGCGGCTCCTCCGACAGGTTGCCGGCCCCCGCAAGAAGGTCGAACGTGAACGATCGCCCACAGACCGAGGCCAGCGCCGCGACGGATCGCGCCGGCGGCGACAGGCGTTCGAGCCGGCCTTCGATAACGGCGTGTACGCGACCAGGAAGATCCCGACGCTGCGGCACGGCCATGCCGCGTACAATTTCGAGATCGCCGTCGAGATCGACGTCGAATCCCGCCCGGACGGTCTCGACTACAAATAGCGGATTGCCTTCGGTCTCGCGGTAGAGGCAATCGCGGGACGCGGCATCCAGCGGACGCTCGGCGATGCACCCGGCAAGCTGCGCGGTCTTTGCGATAGACAGTGGCGCAATCTCGAGCGTGGTGATCTGCTCGGTCCGTGAGAGGTCGCGGAAAAGTCGCTGTACGGGATGATCCGGCCCTGCTTCGTCGGCCCGAAAGGTGCAGACGAGCAGCACGGGAGAGTCGATCGCCCGGCGCATCAGAAAGCGGAGCCATTCCAACGTGTCGATGTCCGACCATTGCAGATCGTCCAGCACGAGGAGAACGGGCTGATCGCCCGCCGTAACTGACCGAGCGAGGGCATCGAAGAGGCGCTGCCGCGTCCAGCTTTCGTCGCGAGAGGGATTGCCTACGTGCTTGACCCGCAGTTCCGGAAGCAGTCGTGCAAGCTCTCGTCTCCACACATCTTCGAGCAGCGCCGTTCTCCGCGTCAGCGCATCGGAGCGCATCCATTCGACGACCGGCGCGAAGGCCAGTCGGCCCTCGGCGGCGTAGCAGCGCGCCCGCGCCGTATCGAATCCCTGACGGTCGCACCAGGAAAGGAGCTCGTCCGAGAGACGCGTCTTCCCGATGCCGGCCTCACCGTTAAGGACAACGAACCGCGCGCGTCGGCCATCTACGGTCGACCGCCACTCCGCCCGAAGCCCGTTCCATTCTTCCCGGCGCCCTACGAGCGCGATATCGTCCGACGGTGCGTCCGTCGACGACACAGAGTGCTCGCCGCGCCTGATTTGATCGTAAATCGCCTTCGTCGCGGGATCCGGTTCCAGGCCGAACTCCTGCTGCAGATGATTCTTGCACGTTTCGAAAACGCGAGCGGCCCCCGAACGGTCGTCGTTCAGGGCATGCAGCCGCATCAACCACCGGTACGTGGTTTCACGGTCAGGATCGAGCTGAAGAAGCCGCTGCGCGTGAGCGATGGCGGCTCGATACTCCCGGCCGGCTTCGAGGATCTCGACGAGCTCCTCCAGCGCGGCCACGCAGGCCTGATGCAGACGCTGCCGCTCAGGGAAGATCCATTCGTCGTAGCATCCGTCCAGCAGAGGACCGCGATATAGATGGGCGGCCTCGCGCAGGGCGCGGAGGCGTTCTTCGTCGGCGCTTTCGCGTGCACGGTCGAGGGCGCGTTGAAAGTCGACGGCATCGACCCGAGACGTGCCGTCTGCCTTCCAGCAGATCGAGTTCGCATCCACGTCGAGGAAGCGGTCGGCCTCCGGCAGGGCATCGCGAAGTCGAAAGAGGAGATTGCGCAGATTGCTCATGGCCTGGTGCTCGCGCGAATCCGGCCACAAAGAGAACGCGATGCGGCGCCGCGGCTGCGGTACGCCGCAGCGGAGGGCGACGTAGCCAAGCAGCGACCGAAGGCGCTCGCTGTGGACGGTCGTAACCACGTCGCCGTCGTAGGTGAGGCGCCAATCACCGAGCAGCCGGATGTGCAGGGAGGCGGACACGCGTCCGGAGCGGTTTGTTCAGTTGCGGCCGTCAGTGGACGCGATAGCGTCACGATTCGTTGCTATCCGACCCGTTTCGCCGGCGGTACGACCCCTGTGCCTGTTCATTCTGGAGCGGACTCAAGTGTCTTCGTCGACGACAAACGCTTCAGTACCGGTCGGATCGTCGGCATACAGGTCGGCGGCAGACCGACATGATAAAGAAGGCGACCAAGGGATGCGGCGTATGTTCAAGACGCTCCAGCGGCGTTTCGACATGCCCGCAGGCCGTCTTCAGGTCCGGGATGCTCTGTCGAATAGAAGTCGTCGCGCTTGCGCAGGAGCGCGACGTCCGGCTCGGGAAGATTGTACAGGTTGATCCGAAAGGAATCCTGCATGCTCAACAATACGCGATTGCCCAAAAGTCCGTAGACGAAATGATTGAGACGCCTCGTGTGACCCGCATGCGGCGGACTTGACGGCTCGCGAACCACGATGCAGCCGTCGATGAGCTCCAGCCGTTCATCCTTCGCAAGGATGCCGGCCTCTTCCATGCGCGCGTATTCGTCTACCATAAACCGTCGCCGCGGTTACGCAAGCGGGTCCGGTGTCGTCGTTTCCACCGTAATGTCTCTCGGGAATGTTCGCCTGTACCATGTGGACGTACGATTTCGTCGAACGCTCTTCAGCGAGCCGCACGATATGGAGAATCCTTCTCCCGCGCTCGTCGTCGCCAGCGCCCCGAACCCGGCCGTTCGAGCTCGATTCGAGCAATTCGTTACGACTACGTCTCGACAACGAGGCCGGGCACTCGCTCAAACTCGAGAACGTTGGCCGTGGCGATTGCGAGTCCGTGTGCCAGGCAAACGGCGCCAAGCCAGAGATCGTGCGGTCGGATCAGCCCTGTGCGGCTCGCCAGGTCGGCAAACAACCGGGCATGCGAGCGTGCGGCCGCCACGTCGACATTCAGGAGTGGGAACCGCGCAATGATAGCCTCGACGTAGGCACTTCGCCGCGCACGCCGCTGCTGAGATTTCGCGCGATAGACGCCATGCAGGAGTTCGCTTACGGTAAGGACGGACAAAAAGAAGTCGTCATTTTCGCGTCCGGCCACGGGCCTTCCGCCGCGTGTGAGCCGAAAGCGCTCGCCTCGATAGACGACACGGCTCACATAATCCGCAAAGTTGCATACGAGCTCGGTGACCGTCAGCG
>CAZXHQ010000225.1:0-1620 GCA_964640145.1 uncultured Rhodothermales bacterium
CTACAGTTCGCTCACGAACGCGGTCGCACGCAGCCTCGTGGCCGAGAACGCCGACCCCGACTTCAACCCGTTCGAATACATCGACAAGATGCCCCGGCTCAAGAACGACCCGACGATTCGCCGTCTGACCGTGATGGGCCAGTTCGACCACAGCCAGAGCTTCGAGGAGTTCATCTCGTGGATGCAAAGGCCCGGCGGCGATTCGTTGATGAACGGCTCGATATTTCGAGCCCCGACGGCCTCCAGCATCTCGGCCGCCGAGAGCGCCATGTCTTCCCGCATCTTATCCTCGTTGTCGCTCCACGAGCAGTGAATCCGCAGCACGGGCATATCCCACGCATCCGTCACCTCGGGATCGAGCTCGACGTAATTCTCTTCACGCGGGAGGCATTCGCCCCACCCGCCGATCCACATGCTCCACGGGCCCGGTTCGCGCAGGTCTTCCTTGAGGTCGGATCCGACGCCGGCGCGGCCCACGCCGCGGCCCCACCCCGAACGGCTCGCCGATCCCTGATATCCATATCCGCGCAGGAAATCGGGGTGCTCCGAGCCGCGATCGCCCAGGTTCCTGAAGCGCGCTATGTAGATGCCGTTGGGCCGGCGCCCGTAGTAATATTCGTTTTCGTTGCCGGGCAGCTCACCCGAAGCGCCCGCCTGAAAGCAGTGGTCCATCAGGTAGCGTCCCAGGGCCCCGCTCGAGTTGGCGATTCCGTCGGGAAAGCGCGGCGAGGTCGAGTTGAGCATGATTCGGGTGGATCCCAGGGCGGAGGCGCATAGAAATACGATCCGCCCGTAGACCTCGCGCTCCTCCATCGTCTCGGCGTCTATCACGCGGACGCCGCTCGCGCGATCGTTCTCCGCGTCGTAAAGCACGCTGTGCACGATGCTGTTGGGCTGCAAGGTGAGGTTACCGGTCGCCCGTGCAGCAGGAAGCGTGGCGCTCTGCGTGCTGAAGTACGCTCCGTAGGAGCATCCTCGCGAACACTGGTTGCGGTACTGGCATGCCGACCGGCCGTTCAGCGCCTGCGTCAGATTCGCCACGCGGCCGACCGTCATGGTACGACCGGAAAATGCGGACTCCATCCGTTCCTTGAAGAGCTGCTCGCCGCAGTTCATCTCCATGGGAGGCAGAAACCGGCCGTCGGGAAGCTGCGGGAGGCCCTCGGCCTGACCGCTGATGCCGACGATGGGCTCGACGTAGTCGTACCACGGCGCGACGTCCGCGTACCGGATGGGCCAGTCGACGCCGTGGCCGTCGCGGGCGTTGGCCTCGAAGTCGAGGTCGCTCAACCGGTAGCACTGCCGGCCCCAGATCAGGGATCGTCCCCCGACCTGGTGGCCGCGGATCCACATAAAGGGGGTGTCTTCGGGATACGTGTAGGGGTTGTCCCGGTCGTTCACGTAGAAATGCGACGTCGCTTCGCCGAAGCCTCCCCCTTTGCGCTGCACGGGCTGGTCGCGTTCGAACTCCTCATGGTCGCCCCGTCCGCGGAAGTAGAGCTCCCAGGGCGCCCGGTTCTCGCTCACGTAGTCCGCTCCGTGCTCGACCATCCGTCCGCGTTCTAGCAGCAGCGTGTTGAGCCCTTTTTCGGTCAGCTCTTTCGCGGCCCATCCGCCGGC
>CAZXHQ010000225.1:1720-6288 GCA_964640145.1 uncultured Rhodothermales bacterium
AACCTTCAACCCAAAACCGCTAATCCCTAAATCGCCCACGTTCGCCCGACATCCTCGAAGGGGACGCATGCCTCCCACCGCCCCGGCACCTGTACGAAGCGCAGCTCTTCGGTGGCGCCGACTTCCGACGTGTAATAACCGACGAGCGTGAGCTCCTTTAGCATCCGGAAGAAGCTCGGATCTCCCGTCAGGTCTCCTTCGTGAATGACGTCCGCACGC
The DNA here is from genome assembly GCA_964640145.1 of uncultured Rhodothermales bacterium. GTDB lineage: Bacteria > Bacteroidota > Rhodothermia > Rhodothermales > VXPQ01 > CAZXHQ01. Next base: position 1,940 of record CAZXHQ010000225.1, read on the forward strand.
ACGACCGGCCCGCCGTCGGGCCGTCGGGCAGCCACGCGCTCGGCCGCTTCGCCGAACTGGCGGGCGACCCTGGATTTCAGGTCGTCGGACAGGGCGCTCCGGGCCACGGCCGAGGTCGAATCGACCGCGCCATACGGGTCTGCACCCGGGTCGTCCGCCGGATTGGCGTCTCCATCGCCGGCGCCCGGATCGAATTCCGCGAGATCGGTCTCAGCCAGCACGCTCCGCTGCCGATCCGCCGACAGATCCGTGAACGAGGAGCCGGTCGTCTCCACCGTGCGTTCCTCGAACGCATCCAGTCCGTCCAGGAAACGCCGTCGGAGGCGTTCCGGATACCACTCCTCCATCATCCTGTCGATGAACGCCGGCACCCCCGCGCCGCGCGCCCCGGGCGTGTCGGTCTCGGGCAGGATCTGTTCGGTAATGGCCGTGAGGAGCGCTCCCTGCTCGGACGAGAAAACGGCCGGCGTCCAGTCCGGGCTCGTGCTGATCCCGCACCCTCCCAGCACGCCGGCGACCGTAGGCGCAGCGAGCGCCCCACCCAGCATGTATCCCACACGTACGAGCGCCTCCCGCCTATTCATCGATTTCATCGTTCAGCGACCTGATAAAAAGGATCATCGATTCGACGTCACTCTCCCCCAGTATACCACGAAAAGACGGCATTTCCTGGTCAAATCCGGCTACCGCGTCGACGCCCGGATCCAGAATGGCCGTTCTGAGATAATCGTCGTCGGCTTCGACGCTCTCCCCGGACTCCAGCGTCCGCATCGATCCGTAGAGCCCGTCGAAGGAGGGGCCCAGCTTGCCGGCCGTCGACCCGTCCGTGCTGTGACAGGCCACGCAGCCCACCTCATGATAGAGGTGGCGCCCGCGCACCGCGGTGGCTTCGAGCTCCTCACCTTGCGGCACGTCGGCCGCCGTGACGGGGCCGCGCAGAGCGGCCTGCCACTCGACGTCCCCGAGACCGTAGCGGTCGAGCCGCAGCGGCCGTATAGCATTCACGGTGAGGTATGCATCTCCCGAGAAGGCCGGGCCGTCGCGATAGGAAAGGTCGTAGTCCACCGCCATCTGCATGACGTCGCGCATGTCCGGAAGTACGATCAAGAGCGCCCGGCCGTCGGGCGACACGTGCAGGCCGGCCACCGGCAGCCTCTCTTCTCCCTCGGATCCGTCGAGTCGATAGTGTCCGGATCCGTACTCGGAGCTACGAAGATAGTTGTAGCGGGTCACGTGGACGTCTTCGGGGTCCGGCGCGTCGACGGCTTCCGCGAACGTGAGCAAAATGCCCTGCTTCCCGGCGCGCACGACCTCGGGAATCCCCGTCGGCCGGCCGGTGTAGCGAAGGCGCCGAAGGCTGGTCAGCTTCTGCGCGGTGGAGCCCCAAACCTGAAAGCCCGTCACGTAGAGCCGTCCGTCCGCGGGGTTGACGGCGCCCTTGAGCGTCGGAGACCGACCGTCATCGGGCAGCGGCGCCACGGCGCCCTGCGCCGGGCTCGAGAGACTGTCGACGTACACCCGGAAGAGGCCCGAGGAGCCGTAGGAAAGATGGACGAGCTGCCCGTCGAGCGGACCGTTTCCTTCCTTCGGCATCCAGACCTGGCTGGTGGCGGAAGGATCGACGCGGTGGGGGATCCAGGTCAGCGGCGGAATGGCCCGCGGCAGCGGGTCAGGCAGATGCGCGGTGGCCGGGACGCCGTAGTACCCGCCACGCTCGATGAGGTAGAGCGGCGTGGACGGCACGAAATTGCCCTGCTGGTCGGAGGCCGTCAGAGCTCCCGTTTCGGGATGGATGCCCAGATACGGCGCGCGGAAGCCCGTGGCGTATCGCTGCACGTCCTTCCCGTCGGAAGAGACCTCGACGATGGAGCCGTTGTGGGGAGAACCCCGCAGGAATCCCGGCATGAACGAGGCTTGACCGGACGTGGGGCCGGCATGAAGCGCACCGCCCTGCGAGGCGAAGAAGCCACCTCCGGGACGGGCGACGAGATCGAAGGGCCACTCGCGCGATAGGGTCGACTGGATGATGCCGGGCGCAAATGCCTCGTAGTAATCCGCCTCGCCGTCTCCGTTGAGGTCCTGCAGACGCACGATTCCCTCGCGTCCGTAGGCATAGATCTCCCCGTCGACGACCTCGACGGCCAGCGTCTCGTACATCCCCGAGGCAAAACGGCGCCATGCGGGCCTGCGTCCGGAGAGGCCCTCCGCAACCCAGACGTCGCCGTCGAACGTCACGACGGCGGCTCGACCGTCCTCGAAGAAGGCCAGGTCGGCCGGACGGACGTTGCGGCGCCAGGGATTCGGGTCGGGAAGCTCGAGATGGTCGAAGACGAAGGCGCTCGTATCCGGGGATGCGTCGACGACGGTCGCGACCGTCTCGGGCCAGCGCGACGGGCCGCCGTCGCGGTAGCCCTCCGCCATCGCGAGCGGCGCGGCGTTCAGTCTTCTGACGGCCTCCAGATCTTTTCGCGGTCCGGTCCACAGGGCGACCCGAAACTGCCGGGACCGCTCCGACGGGGGCAGATCCAGCGTTACGTACCGCCCATCTCGGACCCCCAGCCCGGACACTCCTCGCGTAAGAACGGCCGTCACCGTGTCTCCGCCATGAGCCAGAATGACCTCGTCCGCGGTCGCGCCGGCGACACGCGCGCCGCGCACCTCGGCGGCAACCAGCGTCAGCGGTGCGGACGCCGGCGCCACGTCGAACGTCCGCGTGAGGACCTCTTTCTCGAGCAGGCCCGGCTGCTCGTCGATGCGGGTGCCCGCGGCGCGGTACGAGAAGACCACGTCGTCGCCGTACACGTACACGCCTTCGAATGCACCCATCTCATCCGGAAGAGGGCCTCTCCCGGGATCCGCCGGATCCGCCCCCGGCTCGCGGGGGTCCTCAAAGCTCGGCCTGCGCATCCACCCGGCATACATTCCGTTCGCGGCGATGGGATCGCCCAGCACCTGCGGATTGGCGTTGCCCTTATCCAGCACGTGATAGGACACCTGCGCCATCGTCATCATCGAGATAAAGTCGCCTTTCCACGCGACGGCCATGCGCAGGAGGTCCGGATCGAAGCACAGATACGTATCGGCGCCCAGCTGAACGACGTATCCGCGTACGGCCCAGTTGTAGTCCGGCGTAAAGTCGGACAGCGAGTCGGCGACGACCGTCGAGGTGATAAACGGAAAGTCGGGCTCGACGAAGTCCGCGTGACCGGGGGCGTCGCTCTGCTGCCCGAACGTGCTGGGGATCGACATGGAGCACGCAGCGAATGCTGCTAGCAGGAGCCTGTACATGTTCTGTGCGGTCATGGTGGTTCGCCGACCTTCAATATATCGCGGGGGGACAGGTGCATCAACTCCGAGCGGGCCGCGCGCCTTCCGGATTGACGTGCCGGATGCCTATCTTGAGGCCGTTATTCGACCATACGCGACTGTCTCATGTCCCTTTCTCGAAGGACTTTTCTCTCGCGCACCGCCGCCGCCGCGGCCGCCCCCTGGATTCGCCTGTCGAGCGCCTCGCCGAGTGATTCGATCGTCGTGGGACTCATCGGCTGCCGCAGCATGGGGTTCGGCGATCTTGCGAACCTCCTCCGGCTGCCGGACGTCGCCTGCGGAGGACTGTGCGACGTCGACGGTGAGATTCTGGCGCAGCGTGCCGCAGACGTCGAGGAGCGGACGGGGGCGCGCCCCCGTCTCTACGGCGACTACCGCCGGCTGCTCGACGCGGCGGACGTCGACGCCGTTATCATCGGAACGCCGGACCACTGGCATTGCCTGCAGATGACCGACGCGTGTTCGGCGGGCAAGGACGTCTACGTCGAGAAGCCGATGGCCAACTCCATCGCCGAGCTCGACGCCATGGTTGCGGCGGCGCGTCGCTACGACCGCGTCGTACAGGTCGGCCAGCAGCAGCGCAGCGGTGCGCACTGGCAGGAGGTGGTCGCTTTCGTCCGATCAGGGCGACTGGGTGACATACGCCAGGTGAAGGTCTGGGGCTTCTTCGACTACGGCAAGGGGGAGCCGCGCGTGCCGAATGAGCCGCCTCCGCCGCACGTCGATTTCGACATGTGGCTCGGACCGGCGCCGGACCAGCCGTTCAATCCCAGCCGCTTTCACGGCGCCTGGCGCCACCAGTGGGACTTCGGCGGGGGCCTGCTCGCCGATTGGGGCGTTCATCTGCTGGATATCGTCATCTGGGCGCTGGACATCGACGAGCCGCCGAGGACGGTGAGCGCTTCGGGAGGGATCTACACGTATGCAGACCGCGCCATCGAGACGCCCGACACGCTCTCCGTGCTGTACGACATGGGCGACTACACGGTGACGTGGGAGCATCTCGCCGGTCTCGGCCGCGG
>CAZXHQ010000226.1:0-6263 GCA_964640145.1 uncultured Rhodothermales bacterium
CGTCTTCGACACCTGCCGCATCCGGTCGATGACGGTCCGGAGCGCGGCCGACGGGCCGATGATGCCAAATCTTTCTTGTATCGATTCACGATCCATGTGCTGGGGCCGTTGGCAACTCGATTCGGCTTGCTCGGCGATCACCGCGACGTGTGGACCAACGTCACGTTCTCGTATCGTCGATCTGCATGGTTCGTCGGCCGGCCGACGTTCGAGTCGTTCGAGGCGGACTCGGCCAGCGTGGTGCGGCGGACGGGTTCAGCGAGCAGTGTCGCCGAGGTGCAGTCGTCGATGCGAACGCGCACATACTCGCCCGTCCGAAAGTCGCCGCGGTCGAAAACGACCATCTTGTTCGTATCGGTCCGCCCGCAGAGCTGGGCGTCGCTGCGCCGGCTCGGTCCTTCGACGAGCACCACGCGCTCGGAGCCGACCTCTTCCCGATTGCTCTCCAGAGAGATCCCGTTCTGCAACGCGATGATCTCGCTGAGGCGCCGCTTCTTCACGGTCTCGGGAACGTCGTCGTCGTATTTGCGGGCGGCATACGTGTCGGGGCGCTCCGAGTACATGAACATGTAGGCGTGGTCGTAGCAGACCAGCTCCATCAGCGAGAGCGTGTCACGGTGCTGCTCCTCCGTTTCGCCGCAGAAGCCGGCGATGAGGTCCGTCGACAGCGAGACGCCGGGCACGATCGACCGAGCCCGGTCGACCAGGTCGAGATACTCCTCGCGCGTATAGGTGCGGCGCATCCGGGCGAGCACCTCCGTGTTGCCGTGCTGCACGGGCAGGTGAATGTAGTCGCACACATTGTGCCGCTCGCGGTGCACGTGCAGGAGGGCGTCGGAGCAGTCCTTCGGATGGCTCGTCGAGTAGCGGATCCGCAGCTCCGGCGAGATCATGCTGATGCGGAAGAGCAGCTCGGCGAAGTCGACCGCCGTGCCGTCCTCCTCGTAGCGGTACGAGTTGACGTTTTGCCCCAGCACGGTCACCTCCTTGTAGCCCGTCTCGACGAGCCGGGCGCACTCCGAAAGGATGCTGGCTACCGGACGGCTGCGCTCGCGGCCGCGCGTAAACGGCACGACGCAGAACGCACACATGTTGTCGCAGCCCCGCATGATGGAAACGAAGGCGGAGACGCCGTTCGTGTCGTAACGGACCGGCGCGATGTCCGCGTACGTTTCCTCGAGAGAGAGCTGCACGTTGACAGCCGCCTGTCCCGATTCGTCGGTCTCGCGGAGCAGCCGGGGAAGGTCGCGATAGGCATCCGGACCGACCACCAGGTCCACGAGCTTCTCCTGTTCGAGAAGCTTCGTCCGGAGCCTTTCGGCCATGCAGCCGAGCACGCCAAGCTTGAGATCCCGGGTTTTTTTCTGGGCGCGAAACGCATCGAGCCGGTGGCGCACCTTCTGCTCGGCGTTCTCGCGGATCGCGCACGTATTGAGCAGCACGACGTCCGCCGTGTCGGCATCGCGCGTCAGGCCAAACCCATGCTTCCGGAGCACCGACGCGACGATCTCCGAGTCGGATACGTTCATCTGGCAGCCGTAGGTCTCGATGTAGACCTGCCGGGAGCCGTCGGATTCGAAGGCGGTCGGGCGGGCCGCATCGACGTCTTCGTCGACGGACGCGCCGCGCTGGTCTAGAATGTCCAGATCGGGTATCAGCTCCATAGCAATCGACGGACGGCCGTGCATGAACGGACGGGCGCCCAGACCGGTAAACCTTACACTTTCTGAAGGGACCCCGTTAACGCAACAAGCAGGGGATGGTTCATGGATCCGCAGGGCATGACCTTCTCCTGCGTTCTCGTTATTCTGTTCCGTCCACACTCCAGAGGCAGCAACGAGGTTTCGCGCATGAAGGCTCTCCTCCACACCGAGCCCTACGGATTCGATTACACGGACGTGCCCGACCCCGACGTGGGTCCGGACGACGTGCTCATTCGCGTCGAAGCCGTGGGCGTCTGCGGTTCGGACGTGCACGGCTATACGGGCGAGACGGGACGCCGCATCCCGCCCATCATCATGGGACACGAGGCGGCCGGTACGGTCGAGTCCGTCGGCGGCCGCGTCGCGAGCGTTTCGCCCGGCGACCGCGTCTGCTTCGACTCGACCGTCTTCTGCAATGAATGCGACGCCTGCCGAAGAGGCGCCTACAACCGGTGCGCCGGGCGGCAGGTGCTCGGCGTATCGGTGCCCGACATGCCCAAGCGCCACGGCTGCATGGCCGAGCTCGTCGCGGTGCCCTACTGGACGGTTCTCCCCATGCCGGAGGGTCTTTCCTTCCACGAAGCGGCTCTGCTCGAGCCGGTCGCCATCGCCCTCCATGCCGCACGTCGCGCAGAGATCCGCGACGGCGACGCGGTACTGATCATCGGCTGCGGAACGATCGGCCTGTTGATTCAGCAGGCCGTCCGCCTTCACGGCGCCGGCACGGTGATCGTCTCCGATCTCGATGCAAGCCGGCTCGATCTGGCCCGACGGCTCGGCGCGGACGCCGCCGTCGATCCGCGGTCCGGCGATCTGGAGGACGTCGTCCAAAGGAAGACCGACGGCATCGACGTGGCCTTCGAGGTCGTCGGCTTTGCCGAGACGCTCCGGCAGGCCGTGAAGCTGACCGCCATGGGCGGCCGCGTCGTCCTCGTCGGCAATCTCACGCCCCGCGTCGAGCTCCCCGTCCCGGACATCATCTCGCGCGAGCTCACGCTCATCGGCAGCTACGCCAGCAGCGGCGAGTACCGCGATGCGATCGACCTCGTCGCCTCCGGGCGCATCGACGTCCGCCCCCTCATCACGGACGTCCTCCCTCTCTCGGCCGGACAGGGGGCTTTCGACCGGCTCTATGGGGGGGAGAAGAACCTCGTGAAGATCATCCTCGAACCCCGCCGGCAGACCTGAACGCGCGCCCTCCAGACCGTCCTCGAACCCGACGAACATCCGATCGACCATGAGCAGCCTATTCGACCTGACCGGACGCGTAGCCGTCATCACCGGCGCAAGCCGCGGCCTGGGCCAGTATTTCGGCCGCGCGCTGGCGCGAGCCGGCGCCGACCTCGTGATCACCAGCCGCACCCGCGAATCCCTCGATGAATTCGGAGAAGAGATTCGGGGGATGGGTCGGCGGGCCGTGCCCGTCGAGCTCGACGTGCTCGAGGAGCGGTCGATCCGCTCCCTGGCCGACGCGGCGATCGAAGCCTATGGGAAGGTCGACATCCTCGTGAACAACGCGGGCATGAACATCCGCAAGCCCAGTCTGAAGGTGACGTGGACGGACTGGGACGCCCTCCTCGATACGAACTTGAAGGGCCAGTTCTTCTGCGCACAGGCCTTCGCGCCGCATATGATCGAGCGGGGCTACGGACGGATCATCAACGTCGGCTCGTGCACCAGCGTCTTCGGCATGGAAGGCATCGTGCCGTACACGGCCTCGCGGGGCGGCGTACTGCAGATGACGAAAGCCCTGGCCGCCGAATGGGGCCGGTACGGGATCACGGTGAATTGCCTGGCCCCCGGATGGTTCGAAACGGCTCAGAACGAGGTCCTCTACCGGAACGAGGAATGGGTCGGCAAGCTGAACGAGCGCATCCCGCTGAACCGGCCCGGGCATCCACGTGACCTGGATGGATCGGTCGTCTTTCTCGCCTCCGACGCGTCGGAATACATCACGGGGCAGATCGTCCTGGTGGACGGCGGCTTTACGACGGGGACGTTCGAGGCGGTCGTGCCGGGCGGCGGGCTTTAGGGTCCCGACGTACAGACCCCTTGATACGCCGGATCCAACGCCCCGTTCGTCCAACCGGGGAGACCGTCCGAAGATGCTTCTCACCCTCCGTCACGTGCCGTCTCGTTTTCGGCCCGTCTCCATCCACCTGACGACATACTTGCCGATCAGGTCGAACTCCAGGTTCACCTTCGTGCCGGCCCGCCACGACGAGGCGTTCGTCAGCTCGTAGGTGTGCGGGATGAGCGCGACGGTGAACTGGCGGGAGTCGAGGCGGGCGACCGTGAGCGAGATGCCGTCGACCGTGATAGATCCGACGGGAATCAGATACGGGGCAAAGTCCGGGTCGTAGACGATGCGGACGAGATGGCTGTCGGAGAGCGCTTCGACGGCCTCCACGGACCCGGTGGCGTCTACGTGACCCTGCACCAGATGACCGTCCAGCCGTCCGTCCGGGCGCATCGCCCGCTCCAGGTTCACCCGGTCGCCGGCTTCCAGCGAGCCCAGGGTTGTTTTCGCCAGCGTCTCTTCCACGGCGACGACCTCGAACATTCTCTCCCCCGCGCGCACGACGGTCTGACATGCGCCGTTGATCGACACGCTTTGATCGGCGGCGAGCTCCACCGCGAAGGAGCACGCGACGGTGAGGCGGCGGCCGCCGTCGAGGGGCTCGACGGACTCGATCCGCCCGAGCTCTTCGATGATGCCGGTGAACATGTCTCTCCTGGTGTGGATGTACGAAAAGCTGGGACGAAGCGAATTCCGCGGGCCGGAGTTGGACCGGTACGTCAACCTACGATGCCGCGGTCATCCCGTCCACCCGAATTAAGGTATCCGCCGTACGGCCGATACAAGCGATTGCGGAGGCTGCCCTCCATTTGTCTCGCCACCTGGCTCGAATGTGATACGCTTTTAATGGGCTCTGCTCGAGGGATCGAAGTGAGCATGAACGTACTGATCGTCGGCGGCGAACGGACGACCCGTGAGATGCTGACCGGGCTGGCGGCCGGCCGCGGTCACGACGTCACCGTCTGCAAGGATGTGGACGACGCCTGGAGCGCGTTCGAACGGGCGGGGTCCGGGCTGGTCATACTGAACTGGTCCGCGCCCGGAAGCGACGTGCTCTGCCGGCGCATCCGCATGCGTCCCTCCGCCCGCCCGGCCGTCGTCATGGTCCTGACGGAGCGCGCCCGCACGGACGTGCTGGCCACGGCGCTCTCGTGCGGCGCCGACGACTATCTGATCGAACCCGTGGACGCGGAGCTTTTCGGGATGCGCCTCGCCATTGCGGAGCAGCGCATGCAGGACGTACGCAGGCGCCTCGAGGCCGAGGACGAGATGAAGCGCCTCAACGAGGGCCTCACCCGCGCCAACGAGGAGCTGCAGCGAGCCAACGAGCGGCTGATGGCCAACCAGACGCAGCTCGTGCACTCCGAGAAGATGGCCTCGCTCGGGCAGCTCGCCGCCGGCATCGCCCACGAAATCAACAATCCCGTTGGCTTCGTCAAGAGCAACCTCGGGATGCTGAGCGATTACGTCGGCATCTTCAAGGACTTACTGGAGGATTACGACGCCCTCGCATCGCACGTCCGCGAGCGGCCGCTGAACGGAGAGGCGATCATTCTCGAGCGCATCGAGCGGATCTCCGACAACGAGGACCTCGATTTCGTGATGCGGGACGTCGACGCCCTCCTCGCCGAATCGCTAATGGGCGCCGAGCGGGTGCGGGAGATCGCGCAGAGCCTGAAGAGTTTCGCCCGTCTCGACGAGGCTGAGATGCAGTACGCCGACGTCAACGAGGGGCTTCGGGCGACGCTACGGATGATCTGGAACGAGCTTAAGTATCACTGTACGGTGCGTGAGGACCTCCGGCCGCTCCCGCCGATTCTCTGCTTTCCCGGGCAGCTCAATCAGGTGTTCATGAACCTGCTCATGAACGCCTCCCAGGCCATTCTCGACCAGGGCGAGATCGCCATCGAGACGCGCGCCCTCGACGACGAGGTGCTCATACGCATCTCCGATACCGGCGAGGGCATCCCCGAGACGCATCTCCCGAAGCTCTTCAACCCCTTCTTTACGACGAAGCCGATCGGCGAGGGGACGGGGCTGGGGCTGTCCGTCTCCTACGGGATCGTCCAGAAGCACCACGGCCGCATCGAGGTCGAGAGCGAGCTGGGTACCGGGACTACCTTCAGCATCTTCCTTCCCATCTCCGACGAATGCCATGAGTGATCCCGCGCCGCCACTCTCGTCGGCGGGCGCTGCGGCGTCTCCCGATCCCGCGCTCCTGCTCGTCGACGACGAGCGGCCCATACTGAACGCGCTGCAGCGGATTCTCCGGAAGGAGACCTACCGCATCCTCACCGCCGAGAGCGGCGACGAAGCACTCGAGATGCTGGCTGAAAACGGCGGGCAGGTGGTCGTGTCGGACTTCCGCATGCCCGGCATGAGCGGCGTGGACCTCCTGCGCGAGGTCAAAGAGCTCTACCCGCACACGGTGCGCGTGGTCGTCTCCGGCTATGCCGACGGGCGGCTGATCATGGATTCGA
>CAZXHQ010000227.1:0-6262 GCA_964640145.1 uncultured Rhodothermales bacterium
CAGCGGGACTCGCCGCCGTCACGGAGGAGGAGCGGTTGGAGACGGTCGACGCGCTGGCCGACACGGACCGGCTCCTCGATGGATTTCCTCTGGTCTACCGCCGCCTGTTCAGTTTCGAGCCCGTCCGGGACGCGGCACTGCTGGAGGGGCGTGAGCGAGAGCTTCGGTTCGCTCGCTCGCACGTCGAGCGATGGAAGAGAGGGCACGGTAATCCCCTCGTCATCACGGGCTTCCATGGAAGCGGCCAGACCAGTTTCTTGAATGTGCTCCGCGAGACGGTGCTCTCCGACGCCGACGTCCGCTTCCTCGACCTGCGGCGGCGGTACGGCGAGGAAGCGGCGCTCGTCGAAGCCCTCGACGAAGCTTTGGGACTTCAACACGGTCCCGTCGCGACGTTTGAGGAGCTTGCCGCCGTGCTCTTCGCGCGGGATGCGTCGGAGCCGAACCTCGTATGCCTCATCGAGCACCTCGAGCACCTCTATCTTCGGCAGATTGGCGGTACGGATCTGGTGGAGGGCTTCCTCGCCTTCCTGTCGCGGACGGACTCGCGGATTTTGTGGATCGCCACCGTCAGTGACTACGGCTGGCAGGTCATTCGCACCGCGGCGCCGTCGGCATCGAGCCTCGTGGTCGTGCAGGCCCTGGCTCCGCTCGGCAGGGCGGGGCTCGAATCGATCATTCTAAACCGGCATCGTCGCAGCGGCCTGCCGCTGGAATTCGATGCCCGCGCGGCAGAGGCCAATCCGATCTTAGCCCGCCGCTATCGCAAGGCCGAGAGCAAGGAGGAGCGCCAGGCCATTCTGCACACGGAATATTTCGATAGGCTCCAGCGCGCGAGCGGGCAGAACATCATGCTGGCGCTGCTCAACTGGCTCCGCTCCGTGGAGATGGATCGAGAGAAAGGCATGCTGCGCGTGCGCTCCGTCGATCCCCTCCGCTTCGGATTCCTGGAGGCGTTCGATATGGAGCAGGCCTTTACGTTGAAGGCGCTCCTGGAGCATGCCTCACTCACCGTCGAAGAACACAGCGAGGTGTTTCACCTCCCGACCGGTCGCAGCATCGAAGCCTTCGAAGCTCTGAGCAATCTTCTGCTGATCGAGCCGATGCAGGACCGCCATGTGGAGACCCGGATCGCCGTCGCTGCAGTCGAGGAGGGGGTGCGCTACCGGGTTCGCCCGCTCCTGATTCATCCTATAATTCAGTATCTGCGCCGGAAGAACATCCTGCATTAGCGTCGAAGGATTGCCTCCCGGTTGAGCCACCGCGCCGCCGCCTCCTCACTGCGCCGCCCGCCCCCTCGCCGGTCCGTTCGCCGCGCTGCCGGTGCCCCTATAAGAGAGCTGCCCGCGCCTTCGCCGCGCTGCCCGTGCCCTCACCGAGCTTCTCTGATGAATTGAAGCAGCGGCCACGCCCTGCGCGAGAAGGATACCACGTCCTCGGAGAGGCTGGGGGACTGAACGGCCGATCGCGGGAGCTGCTCCGTCACCAGAAACGACGTCCACTTGAGGTAGTCGGCCATCTCGTGATCGGCGTAGTCGGAAAACCCGCGCGGCATGTTTGTCAGGTCCTCGCCGTGGCTCTGGGGCGTCAGGCCGTCCTTGATGAGTCTGGCCTCGACGTCCTTCCAGAGCGTCGGACTCCCGACGATCTTGTTGCGGATGGGACGAAGACGCTTTACCGGCGGCGCGTAGATCCCCCCCGCGATAAAGATGTTCTCGGGGGGCTCGATGTGCAGATAGATGAGCCCGTCGTCGTCCTGCATGGCCGGATCGACGGTGAGCTTACAGGCCACATGCGTCTGGTAGGGGCGTTTGTCTTTCGAGAACCGAACGTCGCGGTAGATGCGGAAGACGGATTTTCTGGGGTCGCCGTGCAGCGCCACGTGTCCGTCCGAGTCGAGCCGGCGGATGACGTCGGCCACGAGGCAGCGCAGCGGCCACCGGAGCTCGTCGGTGTAGAGGAGCTTGCGCTCGTTGAACCAGTCGCGGTCCTGATGCGTCTCGTCTTTCAGCGCTTCCAGAAAGTCCAGGCCTTCGTCGCGTATGCCCGGAAAGGGAGGAAGATCGTTCAGCGCAGTGGCCATGGTGGAGTAGATGATTGGAAGGATAGCGGAACGTGTGACGGAGAGGCTCGCTACAGCGCCCGGCTGCCCCCCGGAATGGAACACGAGACCTCGATCGCCGCTCTCGAATTGCGCCAGTCGGCGAGCTGCTCTTCAATCTGACGTCGGACGTCCGCCGTAAGCTTCCCGGCGTCTCTGGAGGATAGCCCGTCGGTAGACAAGGGCGGTAGCACCTTGAGGCGAATGGCGGACGGTTCGCCGAAGCGCCAGCTGTGTTTGGGAAGCGCGTCTCGCGTGCCGTCTATAACGAGGGGCAGGACGGGCACCTGCTCCTTGATGGCGAGGCGGAATGGTCCTTCGCTGAACGCCCCGACGCCTCCGTGTCGCGACCGCGTTCCCTCCGGAAAGAACATGACCGAGCACCCGTTCTGCAGATATTTGCGGGCGGCCATCAGGGCCCGCGCTCCGCTCCGAGGGTCGCCGCGGTCGACGGCGATGTCTCCGGCCAGCTGCATCTGCCATCCGACGACGGGTATGCGGAAGAGCTCGGCCTTCGCGATCCATTTCATCTCCCACGGCAGACAGCTGACGACGGGAATGTCCGCCAGGGATTGGTGATTGCTCACCACCAGATACGGCTTCCGGGGATCGTCCACCTCGTAGCCGGAGAGGCTGACCTGCCAGGCCGGGTTCACCTTTGTGAGGAGGCAGCCCAGCCGGCGGAACCACCGGCCCGTACGATAGTGCGCCGGATCCCGGTCGAACAGCCGGATGACGGCGAGCAGCGGAAGCCACGCCGCGATGAGGGCGCTTACGGCAATCCAGGTCCAGAGTGAGCGGATCATAGTTTTAGTAGAGGGACGACGGCCGAACGCAACGAAATCGGCGGGCGGCCCGGAATCGCGCCGCAGACATGTGCTTGACACCCCCGCATCGGGGTCGTATTAAGTTTACCGGCGTCGAATCTATATAATTATGAACAAGAGCAACCCGGATGGGGTTCGTATGTCGTCTCGTGACGGGCAGCGTCTTACGAAGCGGCACGCTCGCGGGTCGCTTCGCGCGCCCCCCACCGACGTCGATCGTCATCATAACAGGATTTTTCCTCGCACGTCCCAGGTCCTGAATCGTCTCCGCGCCGCACGGCGTACACCCTCTGCACCGCCCGCTCTAAGTACGAAGCCGGACCGGACACGCCTGAGAAACCTGCGTCTTTTTCAGCAGATGTCGCGCGACGGGTTGCGTGTAAGCATGCGCGTCCGGAGGCAGTGTCGGGACATCCTGATCACAGAGGAAGTAGCCTACACGATACATGGCAGTACTCGATAAACCAAAACGGCTCAATAAGGAGCTTGGACTGTTCGACGTATACGCGATCAGTACGGGTGCGATGTTCAGCTCGGGCTTTTTTCTGCTTCCGGGCCTTGCGGCGGCGCAGTCCGGCCCATCCGTCATCCTGGCGTATCTCATCGCCGGCGTGCTGATCATACCCGCTATGGTGAGCATGGCGGAATTGAGCACCGCCATGCCGCGCGCAGGCGGGGCGTACTATTTTCTGGATCGCAGCCTGGGACCGCTCGTGGGCACCGTCGGCGGGATCGGTACGTTCATCGCACTCGCCCTCAAGAGTGCTTTCGCGCTCGTCGGCATGGGTGCCTATCTGGCGATTTTCGTGGAGCTGCCCATCAAGCCGCTCGCCGTCGCCCTCACGCTAGCATTCCTGGTGGTGAACGTCATCGGTGCGAAGGAAACGTCGGCGCTCCAGCGAATGCTCGTGATCATTCTGGTCGGCGTCCTGTCATTCTTCGTCATTCAGGGCCTGTTCGAGATCTTCGAAATCGGGGTCGGCACCATCGCCCAAACGCAGCTTACGCCGTTCATGCCGTTCGGCGTCGAAGGGCTCTTCGCCACGGTCGGCTTCGTCTTCGTGTCCTACGCCGGCTTGACGAAGGTTGCAAGCGTCGCCGAAGAAGTGCGGGATCCGGATCGGAATCTTCCGCTCGGCATGGGATTGTCGCTCTTGACCGCCACCTTCATCTATGTCGTCGGCGTATACATCATGGTGGCCGTCCTCGACGCCGACGAGCTTCGGGCCGACCTGACGCCGGTCGCCACGGCGGGCGAAACGTTCTTCGACTGGCTGCCCGCCCCGTTCGGGCTCTTGCTGATCGTGGTGGCGGCCATCGCCGCTTTCGCTTCGACGGGGAACGCAGGCTTGATGTCGGCCTCGAGATATCCGCTGGCCATGGCCCGGGACCGGCTGGTGCCGGATCGGTTTACGAAGCTGGGCCGCTTCGGCACGCCGACGTCCTCGATCATCCTCACGGCCGGACTGATGATTCTGTGTATTCTGGCACTGGACGTGGCCGGTATCGCGAAGCTGGCGAGCGCTTTTCAGCTCATCATATTCATGCTTGTGAATCTTGCCGTGATCGTGATGCGCGAGAGCCACATCGCCTCGTACGTGCCCGGCTTCAAGTCGCCGCTTTATCCGTGGATGCAAGTTGTAGGCGTAGTCGCGCCCGTCTTCCTGATCGCGATGATGGGGTGGATGGCCATCCTCTTCACGGTGGGCGTGGCCGTTCTGTCGCTCGCCTGGTACTTCCACTACGCGCGCGAACGAGTGTCGCGCGACGGCGCCATCTACCACTGGTTCGAGCGGCTGGGACACCACCGCTATGAGGGGCTCGACCCGGAATTGCGCAGCATACTCAAGGAGAAAGGGCCACGAGCGGAGGACCTCTTCGAAGAGCTGGTCGCACGTGCAGGCGTCGTCGACCTGGAGGACGGTGCGGACTACCCGGATGTCGTCGAGCGGGTCGCGCCCCTCTTCAGTGAATGCCTGCCCATGGACCCGGCGGCCATCAAGCGCTCATTCATCGACGGGACGGCCACCGGCATGACGCCGGTGGCGCCCGGCATCGCGCTGCCTCACATTCTGGTCGATCGGATCGACCGTCCCGAGCTCGTGCTCGTACGATCGCGGGACGGCATTCCCGTAGAAGCGCATCCGAGCGCCGGACCCGATGGTGAGCACCGGGCGTACGCGTTCTTCTTTCTCGCCAGTCCAAAGGGAGATCCCGGCCTGCACCTGCGCATGCTGGCCCAGATCGCAGGGCGTGCAGATGAAGAGGATT
Organism: uncultured Rhodothermales bacterium; assembly: GCA_964640145.1. GTDB lineage: Bacteria > Bacteroidota > Rhodothermia > Rhodothermales > VXPQ01 > CAZXHQ01. Next base: position 5,200 of record CAZXHQ010000227.1, read on the forward strand.
TTGTGAGCGACTGGCTCCGGGCTGCCGATGCCAGCGAGCTGAAGCAGGTGGTCGTCCACGACAAGCACTTCATGAGAATCCACGTCGAGACGGGTGGTCCCGCGGAGGCCATGATAGGCCGGTCGCTTCGTGAGGCGTCCATCCCGAGCAACTGTCTGGTTGCCGTGGTTGCGCGCGGCGCACGCTCCATCATTCCCAGCGGGGATACGGTTCTTCAGGACGGAGACGTCCTGACGGTGATCGGGGAGGAGGATGCGATCGAGGCAGCCCGGCGAACCTACGCTCCATCCGAATTTAGCGAGCGCCGCTAAGCGGCCGACGAGCGGTGGGGCAGCGCTACCGCGATGTCGGGTTCCGCGTCCGCGGCTCGCTGGAGGAATACGTCGACCTCTTCGTTCCGACGCGGCCGCGCGAGGAGCCGCCCGTACTAGACGCGCACGACGGCGACCCAGGTGGTACGCCGCCGCGGTCAGAATCGATGGAGCAGACCTACGCGTCCGGTCGATGCGCCCCTCATGCAACTCGCAAATCGACGGTGCACTTCGTGGCACGGTGGGTGGGCATTTCTCACTTCGGTTCGTAGACTGTATGCTTCGTTCCCCGGCCTTGCCGGCCGGACTTCCAACAGAAACCAGTCGGAGAATCCTACGTGAGAAACATACTCTCTTTTGTGGTCGCCGCCCTTTTCGTGCTCGCCGGCTTCACGCTTCCCCTCAGTGACCTTTCGGAAGTCGTGTCGTTCCGTCCCGACAAGACGCACTCCAACGTCGGATTTAAGGTTCGGCATCTGGGCATTTCCAACGTGCGGGGTTCATTCACCGATTACGACGCGACGGTTCAGTTCGACCCGAACGATCTGCGGACGCTTACCGTCGAGGCCACCGTCGACGTGGCAAGCATCAATACCGAGAACGAACGGCGCGACAATCACCTTCGCTCGGACGACTTTTTCAATGCCGAGCAGTTTCCGACGATACGGTTTGTCGGCAAAGACGTCCGCAACATCGACGCCGCCCGGTTCGATCTCGTCGGAGATCTGACCATCCGGGACGTGACGAAGGAG
>CAZXHQ010000228.1:0-6256 GCA_964640145.1 uncultured Rhodothermales bacterium
TCTCCGCCGACGATGGTCATCCCGTACCGCTCGCACGCCTGCCGCATGCCGCTGTAGAGGCCCTCGACCTGCTCGACGGATACGGTTTCCGGCACGCCGAGCCCGACCGTCGCGAAGCGAGGCACGGCGTTCATGGCGACCACGTCGCTCACGTTCACGGCGACGGACTTCATGCCGAGATACGGCATGGGGTTGATGAGCCGGTCGAAGTGAACGCCCTCGATCAGCATGTCGGTCGTCGCGATGTGGACCCGCTCCTCGTCGATGCGGTACACGGCGGCATCGTCGGCGATGCCGGCGAGGACGTCCTCGTCGACCGGCTTCCCGAGAATCGCGCGCATCTTGTCGATGAGTCCGAACTCGCCGACCTCGCGAATGGCGGTGAACTCCGAATCAGCGGCCATGCGGTACGTGTCGCTGCGTGAATGAATGGATTGGTGGGACGGCTAGCTCGGGACGCAGAACTTGCCGAGAAGGGTCGTCCTGGAAGCGCCCGTCACCGACGGCATGCTGGTCGGCGTGCCGTTGACAGCCTCGTGAGCGAGCACGGCGAAGCAGAGGGCCTCCTTGGCATCGGGGTCCAGGCCGTAATCCTCGACGGTGCGTACGGGAATCGGCGCGAACGTGTTCTTGAGGCGATCCATGAGGTACTCGTTGTGCATCCCGCCGCCGGAGACGACGAGCACGTCGAGCTCGTGCCGTGCGCGGACGAACCGGGCATAAGCCTGATAGATGGAGAGGACGGTGAGCATGGTGCCCGTCGCGATGATGTCCTCCGGCCGCGGATCGTCCATCGTCTCGCTGCAACGGGTCACGAGCCGCTCGGCGTAGGCATGGCCGAAGCGTTCGCGTCCGGTCGACTTCGGCGGCTCCTGCGTGAAATAGGGATCGCCGAGAAGCTCGGCCATGAGCGCGTCGTCGAACCGCCCTCCGGCGGCGCGGCGCCCTCCGTCGTCGTACGGCTCGTCGAACAGAATGCGGGCGAGCGAGTCGACGACCATGTTGGCCGGACCCGTGTCGAAGGCGAAGACGTCGTCGCGTGCCCCGCCGGCCGGGATCACGGTGACGTTCGCGATGCCCCCGAGATTCAGAAGACCGCGCGTTTCCGCGTCGTCGCGGAAGAAGACGTAGTCGAAATACGGAACCAGGGGCGCTCCCTGTCCGCCGAGCGCCATGTCGGCCACGCGGAAATCCCCGACGACGGGGATGTCGATCAGGTTGGCGAGCACGGAGGGATCCCCGATCTGGAGGGTCGAGGCGACGTCCATGCCCGCGCACTCGACCGGCTCCGGCACGTGATGGATGGTCTGTCCGTGGCTTCCCACCAGATCGACGTCGTCGAAGGCGAGTCCGGCCGCCTCCACGACGCGCTCGACGGCGCGTCGGTATTCGTGGGCCAGGCGGACGTTGAGCTGAGAGATCTCGAGAACGGACGACCCGGCCGGCGCCGAGTTTGCGAGCAGGCGCTCGCGCAGCTGTTCAGGATAGGCCGTGGCGACGAAGCCGAGCAGCTCGAACCTGAGGTCTTCGCCGGTGCCCTCGATGCGGGCGGCGGCCGCGTCGACCCCATCGAGCGACGTTCCGCTCATCAATCCGACGACGATGCGAGAGGAGGACTCCCACAATCGTTCAAGTCGTCGCATATGTGTGTCAATCCTCGGAAGCCTTGGAGCGCATTTCTGCCGCCTTCGCCTTGAACGCCGCCTCCTTTTCCGGTTGATGGTCGGCGAGGAGCTCGTAGACGCGCGCGGCTTCATCGTACTGACCCTGCGAGGCGTAGATCCTCGCGAGCGTCACGCTAACGACATCTTCAATGTCGTCGTCGAGCTCCGGCTCGGGCAGGCTGTCGAGGTCCGGCCGCGGCACGATGCGCGCCGACTCGAGCTCGGCGATGAGGCGGTCGAGGTCCTGGTCTTCGGGCGTCGGCTCCGTCGCCTCACCCCGCGCTTCCTCGGAACCTGCGGCCCTGTCCGCCTCCGGCTCGTCGCCCCCGGCTTCGTCGCGCCAGGGTTCGGTGGCTTCGTCGTCGCCGGCCGCCGGCGGCGTGAGATGCACGTCGAACCCACCCGTTGCCGCCCCCTCTTCGTCCGGCGGGCTGGGCGTGCTGACCGACATCGACGGCAGCTCCGGCAGCTCCTCGACGGGCGCGCGCGAGGTCGCCTTGCGCGCCGAGCGCTCCAGACCACGCCGGATAACGGGACTGTTCGGCACGATATGGAGCGCCTCGCGCCACGAACCGAGCGCGTGCTTCCATTCACCGATCCCCTCGTAGGCCCGCGCGAGAAGCACGTAGGCCGTGGCGTATCCGGGCATCTCCTCAGCCATCGCCTCGAGCAACTCGGACGCCGCGCGGGCGTCGCCGTTTTCGAGCAGTGAGATGGCGTCCTGGAGGTCCGGCACGGTGAGCGTGAAGAGAGTGAAGATCAGCAGCCAAAGTAATGACTTTCGTCGAGACCAACCAACCAGCTATTACGTACCGGAGCCCTCCGGGTTGGTTCGAACGGGGGCGCGGCGAAACGGCAAGCGGGTAGGTGCGCGCGGCGGAACGGCGAGCGGTGTAGGTGCGCGCGGCGGGCCTCACGAGGCATCCCTTCCGTTCCCGCGAAACGTCGCCGCCACGACGAGCGCGAAGCCGGCCGCGAAGAGGAGCTGGAACGGGACGGCGGCCCACTCCCGGATCGCGACGAGGAGAACCACCCCGCCCAGCGTATAGACCAGCATGGCGAGTTCCAGCACATGTACCGGCGACGGGATGCGAAGACCGAAGGGGGAAGGCCGAGAGCGTGCCGGCTTCGAGCTCGTTTTCTCGCGCCCGCCAAACTTCGGGGTGCGGATGAACGGCGTGCGTTTGCCGGCGAGGCCTTCCAGAACGGCGCGGGTGTTGTTGACGGACAAGCCGATCGTGCCGGCCATGAAGGCGGGCACGAGGAGGAGGCGCCGGGGCCAGTCGACGTAGAGGCGACGCTGCGCGAGAACCTGCGCGAGCACGAACCCTGCGAATCCGATCAGTCCGAGGGCCATCCATCCGAAAAACACCACGCCCGGTCCCATCCCGGCGTCCTTCAAGGCCAGGAGCGGCGCATGCAGAAGCGCCGCCAGCAGAACGAACGGAAAGACGATATGCGCGGTCAGGTGGATGGTGCCCTGCACCTTCCGCCGGAGCGGCTCGGCCGACGTCCACAGCGGCCGCAGCAGCTTTCGGGCCGTCTCGACGGATCCCTTCGCCCAGCGGGACTGCTGGGTGCGGAGTCCCGTCATCGTCGAGGGCAGCTCGGCCGGCACCTCCACGTCGTCGAGAAACTTCACCCGCCATCCCGCCAGCTGTGCCCGGTAGCTGAGATCGAAGTCCTCGGCAATCGTGTCGGCCTGCCATCCGCCGGCCTCCTCGATGCAGATGCGCCGCCAGATTCCCGCCGTCCCGTTGAAATTGAGGAAGCATCCGGCGGCGTACCGCGTGCGCTGCTCGACCGCGAAGTGCGTATCGAGGCCGACGGACTGGATGCGCGTAAGCAGGGATTCACCGGCGTTGAGATGGCCCCAGCGCGCCTGCACCACCCCGATCCGGTCGTCGGCAAACGCCGGAATCAGCCGGCGAAGGAAGTCCGGAGCCGGCAGAAAGTCGGCATCGAAGAGGGCGATGAAGTCACCCTGCGCCAGGCGCAGCCCGTTGGCGAGCGCTCCCGCCTTGAACCCGTCGCGGTGCGGGCGGCGGATGTGCACCACGTCGACGCCGCGCTGCCGCCAGTAGGCCGCGCGGGAAGCCGCGAGAGGCGAGGTCTCGTCCGTCGAGTCATCGAGGATCTGAATCTCCAGCTTGCCGGACGGATATTCGAGCCTCGCGCAGGCATCGACCAGCCGCTCGACGACGAGCGGCTCGTTGTACAGCGGGAGCTGCACGGTCACCTTCGGCCATGCCGGCGGCGGCTCGGGCAGCGCCCCCGGCTCGGGGACGGGGCCCTCGATGCGCTCGTCGGCCCGCGCAAAGCGGTACGACAGCCACAGGAGGTTGGCTCCATAGGCCGTCAGTACGGCGATCGAGATGGCGTATAGAGCGGGCAAGATTTTACGGGTTGAAGGTTGAAGGTTGAAGGTTCGTATCGCGTGCGCCGAGGCTGTTTCTCGAAAACCTTCGACGTTGAACCGCACGTTACCAGGTCGAGGTCGCGGCCGTAAAGATATCGTCGGCGATGTTGTCGAGGATCTCGTTGACGGCTTCTTCTTCACTGGCCAGGTCGGTGGGATCGTACTCGACCGACGAGGAGAAGGAACGCTGGAAGATTTCGTCGTCTTGCGCCTGGTCCACGTAGGTCGCCGTCACGCTGACCGTCAGACGGTTCAGCGTAGCTCTGTCCTGGCCGCCTACCGCGGAGGGCTGGACGGTATACTGCCGGATCTCCGACGTGAGGAGAGCATCGGCCTCTGCCTCGTTGGAAGCGAGCTGCAGGCGCGTCTGCCCGACGAACCGGTCGACCAGTCGCTGCGTCAGCAGTCCGCCGAGATCGGTGATCGGATTCGAGGTGACGTCGTCGACGAGGGGGATGGCGACGGTCTGGATGTGCTGGGGGATGGTCGCGCCGGTGAAGCTGTAGTAGGCGCAGCCGCTGAGGAGCAGGATCGCTGTACATGCGGCCGCGATCCGCGTGTCGACGAACCGCGTCAAAGGTCCTCCTCCATATCCTTCAGCTTTCGATACAGCGTCCGCTCGGAGATGCCGAGGGCCTTGGCCGTACGTCGCCGGTTGCCGTCGAATCGCTTGAGGGCACGCGCGATGAGCTGCTGTTCGGCGTCTTCGAGGGTCGGCAGCTCGTCCGGCGCGTCGACCTCTTCATTGACCTGCGCCTCGCCGGCCTCACGATGCCGGCCCCCATTCGGATAGGTCCGCCCTCCCTCGTCGCCCTCGATCTCGTAGGCGACGTCTTCTATGAGGGAGGCGTAGTCGTCGGACTCCGTCCCCCGTACGATGACGTAGTCGCTGTCCGACGCGCGCGCCTTCTGCTCGAAGAAATCCCGCGGTACGGCAATGCCGCCGCGCTCGGGCAGCACGCTTTTCATCTCCTCGCGCATCTCCCGCACTTCCATGCGGAGCTCGAGCAGCGCGCGGTAGATCAGCTCGCGCTCGCGAGCCTCGTTCGCCTCGTTCCTGCTGTCCGGCGAGATGGGCATGAGATCCGTCCCGGCGCCCCGCGCCGTCACGCCCCGGAGGTAGGGGCGTACGTCGTCGGCCGACACCTGCTCGGTTCGGAGCAGCACCTCGATCTGCTCGGCGACGTTGCGCAGCTCGCGCACGTTGCCGGGCCAGTGGTAATGCAGGACGAGCTCTCGCGCATCCGGCGCGAGGCCCTTGACCGGGCTGTTATACTTCTGCGCGAAGCGGTGGAGGAACGTCTCCAGAAGCGGGAGGATATCTTCTTTTCGCTCTCGCAGCGGCGGGATGTCGATGAGTACCGTGCTGAGACGGTAGTAGAGATCCTCGCGGAACCGTCCGGCCCGGACCTCGTCGGCCAGATCCTTGTTCGTCGCGGCGATGATGCGCACGTCGGAGTGGCGCACCTGTGAAGAGCCCACCCGCGTAAACTGCCCGCTTTCGAGCACGCGGAGCAGCCTCACCTGCGCAGCCTGCGGCATCTCGCCGATCTCGTCGAGAAAGATGGATCCCTGGTCGGCCTCTTCAAAGTACCCGCTGCGGCGCTCGACCGCGCCCGTGTAGGCGCCCTTTTCGGCGCCGAAGAGCTCGGACTCGATCAACCCTTCGGGAATAGCCCCGCAGTTGACGATGATGAGCGGCTCGTGCCGGCGCGAGCTGAGCTGGTGGATGGCCTGCGCGACGAGCTCCTTCCCCACGCCGCTCTCGCCCTGGACGAGGACGGTGATGTCCGTCTTCGACACCTGCCGCATCCGGTCGATGACGTTCCGCAGCGCGGCCGACCGGCCGATGATTCCAAATCTTTCCTGTAATGATTCGCGATCCATGTGCTGGGGCCGTTGACATCTCCGTTCGGCTTGCTCGGCGATCACCGCGACGTATCGAACACCGTCACGTTGTCAAATCGTCGATCTGCACGATTCGTCCGCCGGCCCGTGCTCGATTCGTGCGACGCGGACTCGGCCAGCGTCGTGCGGCCGATGGGTTCGGCGAGCAGTGTCGCCGACGTGCAATCGTCGACGCGGACGCGCACATACTCGCCCTTGCGAAAGTCGCTGCGGTCGAAAACGACCATCTTGTTCGTGTCCGTGCGCCCGCAGAGCTGCGCGTCGC
>CAZXHQ010000229.1:0-3105 GCA_964640145.1 uncultured Rhodothermales bacterium
AGAGGAGTGCATGATATACGGCATCACGGGAAACACGAAGAAGGACAAGCTCTGGGAACCGACGACAGAGCTCGCCGCATGGCTCGCGCGGGAGAGCCTCCCTTTCAGGCTCAACCGTCATCTGGCCGAAGGCCTGCGTGAGCGCGGCCTTCTCGATGAAGACCTGTGCCGGTCGCACGCGAGCGACGACCTGGCCGCGGAATGCGACGTCATTCTCTCATTCGGTGGCGACGGTACGCTGCTGATGAGCGCGCACGAGGTGGGAACGCGCGGAACTCCGATCCTGGGGGTCAACATCGGCCGGCTCGGCTTTCTGGCCGACATCGAGACCGAACAGGTGGAGGCGACCATCCGCTCGCTCGAGGAAGGCAAATATCGGATTGAGGAGCGGCTTCCGCTGTCCGCGGAGGTATCCAATGTGAAGGATAGGCAGCACTACTGGGCACTGAACGAGTTCGTGCTCGAGCGCAGCGGATCGGCGGGTTTGATTTCTATCCGCGTGACCGTCGACGGCGTCCACCTGAACGACTACTGGACGGACGGCCTCATCATATCCACGCCTACCGGGTCGACGGCCTACTCGATGTCGGTCGGCGGGCCCATCGTGGCGCCCGGCTGCGACGTCGTGATCCTGACACCCCTGGCTCCGCACAGCCTGACGGTCCGCCCCATCGTGCTGCCGGCAAGCGCCACGATCGAGGCGGAGATCCTCCTCGACGATCAGCCCTACGTGCTCGCCTTCGACGGCCGCAGCCGCTCGTTCGACCGCGACGAGCATCCAGTCAAGTTCAGATTTTCTCGCGCCGAGCACCACGTGAACCTCGTGAAACTTCCGCAGCAGCACTATTTCCAGACGCTCCGCTCGAAGTTGATGTGGGGCGTGCTTCATCATGGTTAGAACGGACCTCCCGGCGACGCGATGGAATCAACGACCTCCTCCGACACGATGGCGCGACTCGCCGAACGCGCCCGCTCGATGTCCGGATGGCTTCAATTCATGGGCGTGGTCACGCTCGGCGCCGCGATTCCGTCCGTATTGAGCATTGTCGGGATCGTGGTTGCCTGGCTTCCGATCTGGCTGGGGGTGCTGCTCTTCCAGGCGGGTACGGCGGCCCGGCGGGGCACCGACGACGAGCTGATCCGCATGATCGAACGGCTGCGACTCTACTTTATCGTCCAGAGCGTCGTCGTCATCGTCGCGCTGGTGGTGTTCGCCGTCGCCTTCGCGTTTTTCGGATCGATCATGTTCGAGATGATGCGGGAGATGGGTCCGCAGGGCCCTACCTGGGAAGTGTAGCCGGATTCAGGCGCCGCGGAGCAGATCCATCATACGGAGCGCGTTGGGGATGGCCGCGCCACGTGCCGTGTTGTCGAACACGCACCAGGTCTCGCCGGGCTCGTCGACGAGGTGGGCGGCAAGGCCCGCTAAGAAATCCTCATCGTAGGCGGAGTAGTACATGCGCGGAGAGCCGTGGAGGCGAAAATACGTCACACCGCGCCAGGCACCGGGCCGCCCTGCGCCGGCGGCCGGAGCCGGGTCGGCCGCGACGCGCGCGACCACGTGAGACTCCAGAACGGTCTCCACCTCGTCCGTATACCAGGAAGCGTGGCGCGGCTCGCAAACCACGTGTCCCTCGAAGCGCTCGCGCAGCTCGGCGAAGAAGGCATCCGCCACGTCTCGGTCGAAGGCGAGCGAGGGGGGCAGCTGGACGAGCAGCGGACCGAGCTTCTCGCCGAGCTGCAGCGGACCCGGAAGGAAGGCATCGAGCAGCGGAGGAAGCCTGAGACGCGTTTCGTGCGTGATCTCCTTCGATACCTTCACAGCGAAGCGGAAGTCGTCCGGCACGGTTTGCGCCCATCGGCGATACGTGCCGTCGCGGTGGCGACGATGGAACGACGAATTGATTTCCACGCCGGAGAAAACGGAGGCAAACCGGCCGAGGTGCGGCCCCTCTTCGGGAAAGAGCGGCTTGTGCTCCTTCGGCAGCGTCCACCCCGCGCACGCTACGCGGACGGACGTGCTCGTAGTTTCTACTCCGTACGTCATGCGGACAGACGGTGCGTGGACGTCTCAGCGGTTTGACCGACGCGATTTCGACCGTATTATACGGAGACATTATACGCAGCGCCGCCGCCACGGCCTCGACCGACGGATGCCTCCCGCTCACCGGCGGCGTGCCGATCCTGCGCCGCAGGGCGTTGCGCCTCGATTATCAGACGCCGCATGCTATGACCGATCCACGTATCTCCGTTCTCCTCGGCTCGGTCGATCGTTCCTTTCAGGGCCCCGCGTGGCATGGACCCACCCTGATGAGCTCCCTTCGCGGTATCTCGCTCGACCAGGCCGCCTTTCGGCCGCAGCCGGAGCGTCACAATGCATGGGAGCTGGTGGTCCACGCGGCGTACTGGAAATACCGCGTCTGCGCCGTGCTCGCCGAGCTGCCGCGCGGATCGTTTGAGCTGAAAGGCAGCAACTTCTTCGAGCGTCCCGTCGATCTGGCCAAAGATGCATGGAAATCCGACCTGAAGCTGTTGGGAAGCTGGCACGAGCGACTGATGGAAGCCGTCGGCGCCGTCGAGCCTGACCGGCTCGGCGAACCGGTCGGAGACGGCCGGTTCACCTACGAAGCGCTCATCGACGGGGCCGGCGCACACGACGTCTACCATGCCGGTCAGATTCAGCTGCTCAAGAAGCTGCACGACATGGACGGGGGATGACGCAGCCGCCGCAAGCGGTCCCAGGAGAGATGAAATCGTCTGCGCCGCGCCCGATTTGGCGCATCGTGCACGCATTCTTATAGCGCAATCATTATTTTTACGGCGTAATCATATCGAGCTACATTCATCTCGCCACCTCAATCATCTTTATGCCCTTGCCATGAAGCCCTATTCCGCGGTCATCCTACTTCTTCTCCTACCTCTTTTCGGCTGTGAACGGAGCGACACGCTTCCGACCAGCGCTCTGGTGCACGACGACGAACTCGCGGCGGATGCATCGGCTCTCTCGAAGGCGGCGCAAAACGATCCGACGGTCCAACGAATTATCGCCCTCGTCGACGCAGCGAATGCTGACCTCGAAGCCGGCGGAAGCGCGCTGCGCCTGGA